>CALLKH010000049.1 GCA_938008425.1 uncultured Planctomycetaceae bacterium
AGTTCATGAGTTTTTCAAGAGCACAGACCATCTGCGCCGCCATCGTTCTATGTTCGATGACCGGTGCAGCCCGGGCGGGAGGCATAAACGTTCTGGATTGGGAACTCTCGGAATTGATTCGTTTGAATGGAATCGGAGAGTCGGGTGCCGGCTCGGGCACACCGACGAACCCTTATCAGGCGACTCATTCGGCGACGAGGCAGATGTCCTCTGTGTGGGGTCAATATGATATCTCCTGGAACACCACCGGCCACTTCAGCTTCCTCGTCCAGGCTCAGCACGTCGGCCAGGGCAACTCCAGCGGCTTTTCCCGCTCGACCGGCAACGTCGAATTCATTCCGGCCGTCGATTCGATTCTCTCCATCGACGCCGAGTACAATTACATGCTCGGCAACGGCGACCGCGAAGCCATCCTGAGTCTCGGCGCCGGCGGCGGCCCGGCGCCGGCCACCACGCTCTTCAGCACGTTTCAGATCGCGCTGCCGATCGGCGGCCACCCACGCATCGGCACGCACTCCTATCACGCATCGGCTCCACTGCTCGCGGGAGAGGTCTACGGATTCGGATACACGCTGAGAGTCGGGGCATACGGCGGCAGCCCGACGAGCCTGTCGCACGCGAACGGATTTTTCCGCGCAACCATCCAGCCCATCCCCGAACCGGCCACGGCCGCGCTGCTGCTTCCGACCGGCCTCGTGTTTCTTCGACGGCGATCGAGACGGGCAGAGAGTCGTACAACCCTTTCAGGGTTGAGGGGATGAAGCGCCCCGCGTCCGCAGGTTGCACCTGCGGCTACCCACGTGATACCCCCTGTCGGGGGTATGGGGCCGCGGCGAGCCGCCACTTCATCGAGCCGCCGCCTCGGCGAGCCGCCGCCATCGAGCTGCCAGATCAACGAGGCACCAAACCATCGAGCCACCTGACCATCGAGCCGCCGAACCACCGAGTCGCCGAACCACCAAGTTGCCAAACCATCGAGTCGCCGAACCATCAAGCCGCCAAACCACCGAGCCGCCAGCCCCGCACAATCCGCGAACCGGGATATAATCAGGTTGAACGCTCCGGCGGCGAGATTTTCAACGCACCCGCCGACGCCGCCATGCAGGCCCCACCGCAGGACGCCATGATGCATCGACCTCGCCCCACCACCCCAACCTCGCGCGCCCTCGCCGCGATGGTGATCATCGTTGCACTCTTCGCAACGCCTTACGCGCGGGCTGACGTCGACAGGACCGACAAACAGAACGGCAAGCGTTCCGCAAAGCGCCCCGCCGCGCCCGGGCGAAACGATCCCGAAAAGCCCGCCCCCGCCCGCAACGACCCCGATAAGGCCGATCCCGATCTCGAACCCTCCATCGCCGACGCCCTCGACTGGCTCGCCCGGCATCAGCGCGAGGACGGCATCTGGGACCGCGCCCGGTTCGATCAGCTCTGCCCGGCTGACGACACCTGTAGCCAGACCGCCATCGAACACATCGACTGGAACGCCGATGTCGGCGTCAGCGCCTTCGCCGCGCTCGCCTTCATCAACGCGGGCTACACCCACGAGACCGGCCCCTACACCGAAACGCTCTCCAAAGTCTTCTCGTACATCCTCGCCCAGCAGACCCCCGACGGGACCTTCTCGCCCGGCAGCCCGTACCAGATGTACAACGACGCCCTCGCCTGCCTCGCGATGGCCGAACTCTACGCCCGAACGCGCGACCCGATCCTGCGCGAACCGATCGAGCGCAGCCTCGCCCATCTCGCCCGCGCCCAGCAGCGCGAGGGCGGATTCGACTGGACCGCCGACCCCGCCACCGGCCGCAACGACACGACCGTCACGACCTGGGTGCTCATGGCGTTCAACGCGGCCGAGGCGGCGGACATGCACGCCCCGATCGCCGCGCGGTTCAGGCTGCTCGCCCACTTCGATCGCGCGACGCTCGCCGACGGCCGTGTCTGGTACGCCGATCGCACACGGGCCAAACCCGGCCGCGAGAGCCGCGAGCTTGGCACCGGCGAGCGCCGCACCGCCCCGAGCCTCACCGCCACCGGCCTCTGGGCGCGCAGCGTCTTCGGCCTGCGGCTCGACAGCGACATCGCCCGCTTGCAGACGACCAGCCTGCTCGCCTCGCTGCCGACCCTCGATGAACTCAAGAAGGAACGCACCGACGGCTGGCACAACGAGTATTACTGGCTGCACGGCACCATGGCGATGTACCACGTCGGCGGCGACGCGTGGACGCGCTGGCGAAACGCCGTGCGGCTGACCATCCTCGAACACCAGGAGCGCCCGACCACGCGCAAGGGAAAGCGCGGCCATCGCTTCGGAAGCTGGCCCGCGTTCGGCCGCGACTGGGGCGAATGGGGCCGCACCGGCGGACGCATCCACGCCACGGCGGTCAGCGCGCTGGCGAGTGAGCTCTACTACGGCCGCCTGCCGAAATTCCTGACGACCGAGGCGCTCATCGGCCCGAGCGAAATACGCGACTACATGGCCCGCCTCAGCCCGCGCGACCACGGCCACATTCTCGATCTCGCGGTTCGACTCGTACCCGACACCGGCGAGCCGATCCTGCTCGATCTGCTCGAATCGATGAACGACGAGGTGAAAGTCGCGGCGGCGCTGGCGCTGGGGGATCTCGATTCGCCGATGGGCCGCGGGACGCTTCTCGCGGCGAAGGAGATGGCGGTGGGAGAACGGCGCGATCGCATCGAGGCGGCGCTGCGGCGCATTGATGCGAAGCGGCCGAAGCTGACGTACGGGAAAATCGTCGAACTGAATTCACAGGCGAGAATGCTGCTCTTCGAGACCGGCGGAAAGCCGCTATACTACGGCCAGACGCTTCGCGTGCTGCGCGACGACAAGCCGATCGGCCGCATCGTCGTCAACCGGCGTTTCACCGGCGAGCGCGCCGCGGCGGCGCGAATCGAGTCGGCCGATGTGGAACTCAAGGCGGGCGACCTCGTCGCGACGATCAATGAGTGACGACACAGGGCGCCCGTTCACGGGTATTCGTTTCAAGACTGACGCTTCATGACCGACGCCTCCGAACAACCATCGATCGACTTGGCCGCGGCGCTGCGGGACCGGCTTGAGGCCGACGGGCTCCTGGGTGTTCGCATGTTGCCGATCCACGCGCCGGAGCGTGCCGCCGATGCGGCATCGGTCCAGAGAGCGCCTGCCGATTACCGCGCCGCCCCTCCGGGAGGCTCAGCGCCGTCGGGCGGTCGATACGGCGCGCCGCCGGCCGGGGGATCGGGCGGATACGCGCCGAGGCCCTCGCCTGCCCGCGTGGCGGCCGGTCTGCGCGGCGAAGCGGCGCTGCCGAATGCGGGGCTCGGGCTTCAGAAGTCGGTGGCGGACGCCGATCGCGACCAGCGGGCGATCCAGCTCGACGTGCTCGACAAGAACGAGGTGAAGCCGTGCACCAAGTGCGGGCTGCATGAAACGCGGAAGCGCACCGTGTTCGGCGTCGGCAGTCCGATCGCGCGGATCATGTTCGTCGGCGAGGGACCGGGCGCCGATGAGGACGCCACCGGCATTCCGTTCGTCGGCCGTGCGGGCGAGTTGCTGACCAAAATGATCGAAAACGGCATGGGCCTGAAGCGCGACGAGGTGTACATCTGCAACGTCGTCAAGTGCCGGCCGCCCAACAACCGCACACCCGCGCCGGACGAGATCGCGATGTGCAAGGACTACCTGCTTCGCCAGATCGCTCTCATTCAGCCCGAGGTCATCATCGCCCTCGGCGCGCCGGCGGCGCAGACGCTGCTGAACACGCGCGACGGCATCGGCCGGCTTCGCGGGTCGTGGCACGAGTTCCACCCCAGCGGCACCGCGATGATCGGCGGATCGATCCCGCTCATGCCGACGTTCCACCCGGCGTACCTGCTTCGCTCGCCCGGCGAAAAGCCGAAGGCGTGGGCGGATCTGAAGATGGTGATGGCCAAGCTGGAGATTCCGATCCCGGGGCAGTCGGGGTAGGTCGATTGCGCCGGGTGATGCAGCGCGTGGCAATCGGCACCAGGCAGTCGGCGCGAGGCGTTTTGCGTTGAGTACGGCAGAGCAAGACGGTCGGCGCGAGGCAGTCGTCGCGAAGAATTCAGCACCCGCGCAAGTCGTCGAGGTTGCCGATCGGGCTTCGAGTTCGATCCATCGCCCGACACCCCGTTTGGCC
>CALLKH010000050.1 GCA_938008425.1 uncultured Planctomycetaceae bacterium
TCACTCATCGATCGCGACGCGCTGAAGGCCGTCGTGAGCCCGATGGTCAACGATCCCCGCGTGGGCGGCGTGGCGGGCAATGTCCGCGTGCTCAACCGCGAGGGCGGCATCATTCCAAGAATGCTCAGCGTTCGCTACGTCATGACGTTCGACTACAAGCGCGCCGCGCAGAGCATGATGGGCGGCGGCGCGGTGCTCTGCTGTGCGGGTGCGCTGGCGGCCTATCGCAAGAGTGCGGTGATGCCGGTGCTCGAACAGTGGCTGCATCAGACCTTCCGCGGCGGGCCGGCCCGGGCGGGTGAAGACCATGCGATGACCAATTTCATCATCAAGCAGGGATTCAAGGTCGTCTATCAACGAACCGCGCGGGTGTACACGAAGAGCCCGACGACGTACCTGGGGCTCAGCAAGATGTTCCTCCGCTGGGCGCGCAGCAACACGCGTGAATCACTGCACACGCTGAGCTATGTCTTCTCGGATTTCCGGCCCGAGGCCAAGACCGCCATTCGGTTTAACTACATCATGGCGGCCGTCGGCCTGGTGCTGCCGTACCCGTTCCTGTTCACCGGCCTGCTCTTGAGCGTCTTTCTGCCGACGATCTTCGGGCTCAAGCTGCTGGCATCGTGCGTGACGGCATCGGCGCTGACGCTGATCTTCTTCGCGATTCGCGAACGAAGCACCGAGGCGGTATTCGCCTTTGTGTATGCCTTCTATGCGACGATCATGCTGTGCTGGATTCAGCCGTACGCCGTACTCACCTGCGGCAAGAGCGTATGGATGACGCGCGTGCTCAAGAAGGAGACGAAGCGCCAGATGCATGTGACGCCGGAGGCGGTCGTCTCTCCGCGGAATGTCCTGACACTGCCGACGGTCTCGATGGAAGGGATGGAGCCGGCCCAGGTTGCCGGCGCGATGGCATAAGCCTCGAAGCGGCGAGTCCGACCATTACTCATAGGATTTGAGTCGGCCCGTGACAGTGCGTCGCGGGCCGATTTCATTTGGATCGGCGGCGAAAACCGGGAGATCAGCGCGGGCTCAGGCGCCCGGGCCGAAGATCGCGGTGAAGATGGCTTCAACCAGGGGAATGAAGACCACGTCGAACACAACGCCGACGAGACTGTTCAGGATCAGGCCGATCACGCCGAAAAGGACATCCACGAATTGCTGGCCGGGCGTCATGCAAGTTCTCCGCTGCGAATGGAAGTCTGCAAACCAGTTTGATATCGCGGCGCCGCATCATGGCAGGCAGCCGTCGAGCGGATACTAACATGATCAAGACCCTGTGACGATAGCGCGAAGTGAGCCTTAATGGGTTCTTAATTAACACAGGCGTCTACGACCCGGCTTACGGCGTCAGGCGTGCATCCACAAACATCTGTATATCGGTGCCGTCGGCGAGGCCGTCGCAATTCAGATCCGATCGCAATGCGTGATGCGGCGCGGATGGCTGCCCGACAAGGGCGCTCACGAAGGCGAGAATATCAGATTCATCCTCGTCACCGTCAAAATCGATGTCCGTGCCTGGTGAGCCCGGTGTGCTCAGCGGATCGGCCGGATCGCTGCACTGCTCGATTTCGGTGCGATCCAGAAACCCGTCGAGATCGCGATCAATGCCGATTCGCGTTTCGGAGCCCTTGGGCACGACCGTGTACGTGAGCTCGCTTCCCGCCGCGGCCAGCGCCCGTAGCGCCGTTGCAGAGATGGTCTCACCCGCCCGATCCGACTGGAAGACATTTCCGCCGTTGTATCGCCAACCGCGCTGCACGCCGCCCTGTACACCCTTGACCACGAGGCCGACGCGATTCGTGTTGGCGACGTTGATCATGTCTGTGATGAGCTGCAACTGGGCGGCGGGCGCCGTGGCGGCGTTGATTAGCGTCGTCTGTCGGCCGACCGCCGCATGCGAATCCAGGCTCGGAACGCCCGGTGGTTCCAGCGGAAGCGGATTTCCGAAATTGCCGCCCGAGAAGGCCAGCATGAGCGCGACCAGGTTGGCGGTCTGCTGATCACTCGTCACGCTGAAGACAGGTTCGTTGAGAAACCTGGCGATTGAATCGACGCTGCCGTCGTGCAGGAAGCCGAAGCCGCTCGTGTTTCGCAGTTGCGTCAGCTCCATGCCGACCTTCTCGTATTGATTTCGCAGATGCGGCACCTTCATGCTGACATTCGTCGAGCCGTCAACCGACACGATGAGCAGGTGGCGCTCGCCGTCCGGTCCCGGCGGGATCGGCACGAAGTTCTGGCCGACCAGGGTGGAGTCCGTGCCCGCGCCGGTGGGGAGCGAGTGGCACGTGACGCACTGCACCGCATCGAGATTGGCCGTGCGATAGGAGTTGAGCCCCAGCACCGCGTTGCCGTTGGGCAGCGGCTGACCCGCGGCGGCGAACCGCCCCGTCGTGAAATGTCCTGTCAGCGGCAGACTGGTCGGCAGGGTGTTGTCGAAATTGCGGAACGGGTTCGGCGGGAAATGGATGGTCGCGAGAAAATCCTCGAACTCCTGCATCTCGTCGAATGGAGGCCCCATGGGGAGCGGATCGTCGCCGCCGAGAAGGCCATGGAAAGCGTCGGCGAACTCCTCGATCCCGTTGCGATCGCCGCGCCAATGATGTGGCTCCTTGCCGATGATGTCCTGCAGGGTCTGCGTGGTCATCGGCCCCTTCATGGGATGCCAGTCCTCGCAGTTCTGAAGCAGCGTGCAGTTCTGGTTGAACGACTTGACGTCGCCGGCGGGGTCGCCGAGGTCCCAGGCGAGGCGATCCGTCTTTGCATCAACGTGGCACGAGGCGCAGGACACGTGCCCCAGCCCCGAATTGCGATGGGTGTCATAGAGGTGGCGGCGTCCGTTGCGAATCGGGTCGGGCGTCGGATCATGGAACGGCACGCGGGCCATTTCCGATTCGCTCGAAAGCTCCACGACCGAAACGTTTCCCGCGAACTTGTTGAGCACGTAGAGCCGGTCGCGACCCTCATCGATCGCGAGACCGGTCGGCCCCTCGCCGACATCGATCGTCATCCGGTTGGAATCGCCCATCGCGCCTTGTCGAACGCCGCCCGCGTCGATCATCACGACGTTGTTGGAACCCATGCCAGCGACATAGCCGCGCGTCCCTGCGGCGTTCCAGGCGAGGTCGCGCGGGTCACCGAGTGATTTCAGACGCTCGGCGAAGGGAATCGGCTGGAACGGGACGTCCGTGCCGTAGGAAAGATGCGGATTGAGATCGGCGATCGTCACGGCCGCCGCGGTGGCCGGATTGAACCGGGCGATGTTCACGCGAAGGAATCGGCCGTTGAGCACGGGCTCGAAGCGAATCTCGTTGGTCGCGTCGGTGCCGACGACGGTGACGTCGCCGCTCCCGGGGTTCACCGCCATGCCCATGCACATGTTCATGAGCCCTGTCGCATAGGTCACTGTCAGGCTCGTGGCATTGATGACTGCGACGTCGTGGTCGTAAAGGTCCCAGCCCACCCGGCGACCGGATTTCGCCGCCTCTGCGCCGGAAACCATCGACGTCCAATCATGCGTGTTGTCGTCCATCCATCGGTTGAGATTGTCCTTCTTGACGATCAGCCCGACGCGCGGCGGCGGGGGATTCGACGGATTCATCAGCGGCTTGAATGCCGCACCGTCGTTCGGCGGCGGGTTCGCGCCGCCATACGGACCGGAGGCATCGCTGACAACATTGGGCGGGAAGCCGTTATTCAACGTGCTGCCGCCGCCGAGAATCGTGGAGCGATTGCCCGAGCTGAAGACGGCCACATAGACTTCGTTCCGTGCCGGGTTGTAAACCATCGAGCGGGGGTCCTCGCCGAGGATGGTGATCCGCAGCGGGGCGAGCGAGAGATTGGCCAGGTTGTAGACGAGCACCGTGTTGGTCTGAATGCAGGAGACGAACGCCCGGTTGTCGCCGGGCGAGAAGCACACGTCGGCAGGCTCGTCGTCAGTCTTGAAAGACTGGACGACGTTCAGGGTCGTCAGATCGACAATGTTGACGCTGTCGGAAACCTTGCTGATAACCCACGCTTCGGTGTTCGACCGGGCGCGCACGCTGACGGGATCGAGCCCGACGGGAATCGCCGCGAGGTGTATCGGCGCGCCGGTGGTGATATCGAAGACTTCGAGTCGGTTGTCCGGTGTGTTCACCGCGAGCAACAACTGTCCATC
>CALLKH010000051.1 GCA_938008425.1 uncultured Planctomycetaceae bacterium
CAGCGATTTGGAGAATTCGGCCGCAAGGCGCTCGACCGCCGTGTCGTGATCGATGTCAGGCTCGATCGACTGCCACGTCGCGGCCGGCTGCTGGTCGTATCGTCGTGCGAGAATGATGGATCCGTGTTGCAGAACGGCCGTCGTGGTGCGGCGCTGGGCGGAGCCCGCTAATTTTGAAACGCCGATCGTGCTTCCCGGCTCTTCGACCACCACATCGAGCCCGTGCCGTCGCGCGAAACAGAAAAACGGCCCGCGCTGACTCGACGCGCCGCAGGCCTGCGCCTCGTCACCGACCGGTTCACCGCAGGCTGTTCCGCCCGATTCGTAACAGCGGTAGAGCCGGGTTCCGCCGCCGACGGCTGCGATGACCGCCTCATGGGCGAGGGCGTAAAGATCGTTGGGCCGGCCGCGAATGAGCGGATGATCGATCGGCATCGTCAGCGAATAGGTGACTTCGACGTCGTGGAGAATGGCGCCGCCGCCGGTCGTTCGGCGAACCACGTCGAGGTGTCGCGCGGGCGGTTCAAGCCGCTCAAACTCCGCGTAGTCCTGAAAATAGCCGAGTGAAATCGTCGCGGGAGACCAGCCGTAGAACCGCAGGACGGGCGTCACGGTCGAGTTCGTGCAGGCCTGAAGCAGCGCCTCGTCGCGCGCCATGTTTTCGGCGCCGGGGAGCGGGGGGTCGATGAGCAGCCGGGCGGATCGCATGGCGTGATGCTAGCATCGCCGGCGACGGTTTGCACCGGCATGATGCCGCCACGGCGCAACCGAGCCTGTCTAGCGCGGCGCAAAGTGCCGATAACCAATGCATGCCAGATTCGACGCACGACGGAATTCTCTCCACGACGATGGTTTATCCCACAGCGGCCGCGCCGACGCAGGGGATCTTCGTCGAGCGCCGAATTCGGGCCATGCACGCCGTCTCACCGATCGTGATGGTCTCGCCGCAGCCGTGGTTTCCGGGGTGGCGACCGGCGCTGGACCAACCGCTCATCGACGAATCCGCGGCGCCAACTGTGATTCGGCCGCGGATGTTCTACATTCCGGGCATCATGAAGCGATGGGACGCGGCATTCTACGCGGCGGCGTTTCGCGAGGGGCTTCAACTCGCTCGGGAGCGCGGGCCGGTGAAGGTGATCGACGCGCACTTCGAATGGCCGGACGGCGTGGGGGCGTGGCAGGTCGCCCGCGAGGAGCGGCTGCCATTCGTCTGCACCCTGCGCGGTAAACTGGTGAGCCAGTCCCGGAATCCCGTCCGGCGGGGAATGTTGGGGGAGATGCTTCGCGAGGCCGATCGATTGATCGCAGTGTCGGCATCGCTCGCGCGACTCGCCCGCGATGTGGCCGGCAGGCCGCTCAACGTCGAAGTGATCCCCAATGGCATCGATGACGGGGTCTTTTTCAGAAGCGGCGATGAGGGGCGGTCGGGTCCTGATCCGTCAGCGCGGGCGTCACTGGGATGGCATCCCGGCGCGAGGTACGTCGTTTCGGTCGGGCACTTTCAGCGGCTCAAGGGCTTTCACCGGCTGGTGCACATCTGGCCCGAGGTTCGCCGCCTGGCCGGTGATGTGCGGCTTGTGCTGGTCGGCGGAAGCGCCGGCGAGCCGGCCTACGAGCGCGAACTGATGGAAGCAATCAGGCGGATTAACGGGGTTAAGGCAGCCTCGGGTGACGGTTCGATCATCGCCTGCGCGGGGCGGGTTTCCCCCGACCGCGTGGCTCAGTTGCTCAATGCCGCCGACCTGTTCGCGCTCGCCAGTGAATCAGAGGGATGGTGCAACGCGATTGCGGAGGCGCTGGCTTGCGGTTGCCCCGTCGTGGCGACGGATGTTGGCGGGAACCGGGAGATCGTGGTCGATGACACCCTTGGACGGCTGGCACCGCTTGAGGATTCGAACGCTCTGACAACGGCGATTGCCGAGTCGCTGGACCGAGGTTGGGATCGAGGGGCGATCGCATCGACCGGCCGGGGCAGGCGATGGGCTGACGTGGGTCAGGCGTGCGTTGAGGCCTTGCAGGGCGTGATCCGATAGGGTGAGTTCGCATTCAGCGAAAGCCCCGGTCGATCCGATGCAGATAGTCGACGGACGTACGTCGCACCCGAGGATTCATCACGCGTGATCGAAGGTCGAAACATCATCTGCCTGGCCAGCAACTGGTCCTACGACCCGACCAGCAAGCATCACGTCATGCGGATTCTCTCCGAGCGAAACCACGTCATCTGGGTGAATTATCACGCCTCGCGTCGGCCGCGCCTCAGCGCCGCGGACATGGGCGCCGTCGTGGGCAAGCTCCGACAATTCGCCGAGGGCCCGCGGCGCGTGTCGGAGGGCATGACGGTCCTCACGCCGATGGTCGTGCCGCTGCCGGGCAGCGCGGCCGCGACGGCCGTAAACCGCTCGCTGCTCGTCCGGCAGATTCGCAGCGTGCTGAAAACGCTCCCGGATCGGCCGGTGCAGCTGTGGTCGTTCGCGCCGGATGTGTCGTACCTGTGCGGCCGATTCGGTGAAGAGGCGGTGGTGTACTACTGCGTTGACGAATTCTCCGGCTTCACCGGCTACGACCGCGAGGCGACGCTGTCGGCGGAGCGCCGGCTTTGTGAAAAAGCGGACATCGTCTTCACCACATCGAGTGCTTTGTATGTCGCCAAGTCCGAGTGGTGCCGTCGCTGTGAAACCGTTACCCACGGCGTGGACTTCGAGCACTTTGCCCTGGCGATGGACGAAACGGCTGCAACACCTGCGGACATCGCCGACATTCCGGGGCCGATCCTCGGCTTCTGGGGCCTCATTCAAGACTGGTTCGACGTGGATCTCGTGGCGGCTGCGGCCCATGCGCGGGCGGACTGGTCGTTCGTGCTGATCGGCGAGGCCGCGACCGATGTCAGCGCGCTTCGCCGCCTGCCGAATGTTCACTTGCTGGGTCGCAGGCCCTACGAATCGCTGCCGGCGTATGGCCGGTCGTTTGACGTCGGGCTGATTCCATTTCGCGTCAATGATCTGACGCATGCGGTGAATCCAATCAAGCTGCGGGAATACCTTTCTGCCGGATTGCCGGTGGTCTCGACGCCGATGCCCGAGGTCGAGGTCTATCGCGAATGGGTGGAGATTGCGAACGGCCCGGAGGCGTTCGTCGCGGCGTGCGAAAAGGCGCTGGTCAGGATTACGCCGGCCGATCGAGCGGCGCGGCGGGAACGCATGAAGTCCGAGACATGGCCGGCCAAGGTCGAAACGCTTTCAGATCACGTCATGAGCGCGATTCAACCAAGGCAGGGTGTCGAGGCCGTCGTATCCTGACTGCGCGAGATCACTTCACCCACTCTTACCCAGTCCGCGCAGTTTTTCCCAGTTGGAGTTCGTCACGCCCCGCGATGGGCGGCCGGATCGTCTTCATGGCAGTGGCACGACACTTGCTCTTCCAGGACGCACCTCGACCTTGCAGTGTTAACCACTACCTGCCAGACATGCGAAACCTGAAACGACTGGACATACGAATACTGGTTCTCATCGCGGCCGTGCTGCTGCTCTTCAGCCCGCAGATTCTGATCCCGGACGCGGGCGGCCGCAGCGAGACTCCGCTCTCGATGCCGATTTTCGGTTCGATCTTCGGGGAATGAGAGTGATTCGCAGGGGGCTGCCGATCGGGCGCGGATTTGCGGCGTGACCGATGAGGGCGAGACGATCGATCGCCAAACCGATCCGGGACGACCTGTTACTGCGCCAATCCGGTCGCCCGGTCGATGGCCTCGTTGACGCTGTGCATCAGTTGCTGGAAGTCCGCCTGGCTTTGCATCAGCTTCTTCAGTAGATCATTGCCCGCCACCTTCGACTCGCATTCGGCCAGCTTTCGCTTGTCGTCCACTTCAATCGGCTGGCCGCTCATTTCGAGCTGCCTGAGCTTGTCCATCTGCTCCTGGTAGCCTCGAAGCACGGATTGTGCGTCCTTGTCCTGGCTGACGGCCTTCGCCGCCGCCATAAACGCGGCCATCCTCGGGTGCGCGGCGATCTTCTTGCCCAACGCCGTTGCGTCGGCGATGATGTCATCCATGGCGTTGCGTCCTTTCGTAGGCGGCCGGTCTAAATCGCAGAGCCGAATCGGTCGTCGGTCAATGCGGCGAAATCGTTCGTGTCCCATCTCTGGTAAACGGCTGATCTCCATCGTC
>CALLKH010000052.1 GCA_938008425.1 uncultured Planctomycetaceae bacterium
GAGAACTTCGGCGGCGAATTCAGAAGAGAAGACTTGAAGCGAAAGACCGGGAGAACAGTGAGACTTGTAAGCGGAACAATTCGACGACGGATGGCAGCGGCGATTGCGGCCAGCGCGGTGCTGGGCAGCCTTGCCCAGGCAAGCGCGACCACGATCGGCGATGTCTCGCACCTCAAGGGGCGGCGGTCGAACACGCTGATGGGCTACGGCCTCGTGGTCGGGCTCGCGGGCACGGGCGACGGCGGCAAGTACGCCGCGTCGATCCGCCAGCTTCAGGCGATGCTCAGTCGATTCGAAATTCCGGTCACGCAGGCCGAACTGTCGGACACCAAGAACGTCGCGATCGTCTGGGTCGAGGTCAAGCTGCCGGACAACGGCGTTCGCGAAGGCGATGCGATCGATGTGCAGGTCAGCGCGGTGGGATCGGCCAAGAGCCTGGCGAACGGCCGACTGGTCATGACGCCGCTCCAGGGGCCGGGACTCGATCGCATCTTCGCGTTCGCGCAGGGTCTCGTTCGCGTGCAGGATCCGAAGCTCAAGACCACCGGCGTTATCACGAACGGCGCGGTGATGGAAGAGGATGTCATCCACTCGTACATCAACGAGTTCTGGGAATTCACGCTGGTGCTTGAGGACGTGCACGCCAGCCACGCGCTGTCGTCGGCCATCGCCCAGGCGGTGAACGAGGATCAGTCCGAGGTCGGCCAGATTCGGCAGCTCGCGCGAGCGATCGGTCCCAAGAACGTGGTCGTGACCATTCCGATTGAGTATCGAGCGAGCCCCGCGGAGTTCGTCGGTCGCGTCGAGGGGCTTGAACTGCTAATGCCGCTCACCGAGGGGCGCATCGTCATCAACCGGCGGACGGAGACGATCATCATCGGCGAGGGCGTCGAGATGGGGCCGGCCGCGGTGGTGCACGGCGGCATGACGATTCGCATGACGATTCCGGAGCCGAAGCCGACCGAGGCGAACCCGAAGATCATCGACGGCAGCGCCGCGCCGATGGACACCGAGAACGCGGGCGGTCCGAAGCTCCAGGAGCTGGTGGACAAACTGAATCAACTGAACGTTCCGGCGAAGGACATCATCGAGATCGTCGAGAACCTTTATCGAACCGGAAAGATCCGCGGCAAGCTGGTCTATCAGGAGTAGTGACGAGTTGGCGACACCGAGACCCACAATGAATCCTGCGACCTCCCGGCTAAAGATGCCGGCGGCGACAGGTCGCGAAGCGCTTCGGGCTCCGCGGGCGAAGCAGGAGGGTGACGCCCTTCGACAGCGCGTCGGTGAATTCGTCGGTAACGTGTTCTACGGCACGCTACTGAAGCAGATGGAATCGTCCGGCATCAAGGGCAAATTGATGCACGGCGGCCGCGGCGAAGAGGTGTTTCGCGGCCAGTTGAACATGGAGCTGGCGCGTCGCATGGGTCAGTCACCCGGCGATCCGATCGCCGAGAAGATGTACGAGGCGTTTCGGCGTCAGGAGGGCGTGGCGAAGACGAAAACGAAGTCGCACGACGGTGGGATCGCGCTCGACCAGGGCAGTTCGAAGGGAATCTCGCTGGGTTCGATTCGAGACGTGCTGCGTGCGAAGGCTGCTTATGAATCCGAGCCGGTCGAGTCGGCCGCGGTGGGTGGAAGATGAGTGTTATGCAGATCGAAACGCTGACAACCGAGCTGGAGACCGTGCTGCTGCGTCAGACACAGGCGCAGGAGAAGCTTCTCGACGCCATGAACGCGAAGCTTGAGGCGATGCGGCTGGCGGACGTCGAGGGGATGACGGCGTCGGCCCAGCGCGAGGGCGAGATCGTGGCGCAGGCGGTCGCGTTCGATCAGCGGCGATGCTGGCTGGGCGTGGAGTTGTGCAAGCTGCTCGGCATGCCGATACCGCCGCGGTCGGAGAATGTCTCGCTTCGTTCGATCTGCGCGAAACTGGATGCGGCGACGGGCCATCGGCTGGCCGAACTCGGCCTGGGTCTGCGTGAGCGGATGCTGCGGGTGGCGGAAACGAACCGGGTGGTTGAGGCGGCGTGCCGCGAGTTGCTCGCTCACTTTCGAACGCTGTTCGGCGCGTTCACGCACGACGGCGAGTCACCGCGGCTCTACTCGAACCGCGGGGCGATTGAATCACGCGGCAGTGTCAAAGTACTGGATGCGGTGGGATAAACGATGGGACTGACCTCGGCATTGGGATTGGGACAGAACGCGCTCTCGGCGTACCAGGCGGCGCTCCAGGTGACGGGGCAGAACATCGCCAACGTGGGAACGCCGGGATACTCGCGCAATTCGGTCCACCTCGGCACCATCGCCGGCCAGAATCTGCGGATCGGGCAGGTCGGCTACGGCGTTCGCGTCGCGGCGATCGGCCGGGCGGTGAGCGAGTCGCTGAATGCACGACTTCGCGGCGCGGGCTCCGATCGATCCAACGCGACGGCTCAGCGCGACGGGCTCTCGCGGCTGGAGACGATCTTCGATCCGCTCGGCGACACGAATCTCGGTTCGCTGCTTTCGGAATTCTTCAGCTCGGTGAGCGACCTTCAGACGAATCCCGATTCGATCGCGTCGCGCGGCATCGTGGTGAACACCGCCACGCGGCTCACGCAGCGCATCCAGCAGATTCGCACGGAGATCATCAATCAGCGGGCCGACGTCAACCGGGATATTCAGACCTCGGTCGATACCGCCGATCGAATCGCGACCAACATCGCACAGCTCAACCAGCAGATTTCCCTCGCCGAGGCGGGCGGCGGCGTCGCCTCGACGCTTCGCGACCAGCGCGACCAGAAGCTGGGCGAACTCTCGGAGATTCTCGACATCACGGTGCGGGAGCAGCCGAACGGCGCGGTGAACGTGTACGTCGGCAACGAGTCGCTGATTCAGTTCGGCGAGTCGTTCGGGCTCAAGTCGGTGGTGGTGCCGGGCGCGGACGGGCTCCCGACGGTCGAGGTGCGGCTCAAGCTGAATGACGGACCGATCACGCCGACCAGCGGGTCGATCGCCGGTCTCGTCAAGACGCGGGATGTCAATCTCAAGTCACAACTGGACCGGCTGGATACGCTGGCTTCGTCGCTGATCAATGAATTCAACAAGATTCACTCGGGCGGGCAGGGGCTCGCCGCGTTTACGAGTCTCACCGGCGAGAGCCGGGTGCTCGATTCGACCGTGGCCTTGAATACCGCTGACAACGGGCTTGGCTTTCTGCCGCAGACGGGTTCATTCTTCATCAATGTGCGCGATGCCGCCACGGGGCAGGTGATCGCCACGCGGCAGATCAACATCGATCTCGACGGCATCGGGACGGATACGACGCTGGATTCTCTGGCCGCCGACATCACGGCAAACGTTCCGAATGTGACGGCCACCGTGCTCGGCAACGGCAAGCTCCAGTTGACGTCGGACTCCGGTTACTCGTTCACGTTCCTGGATGATACGTCCGGCACGCTGGCGGCGCTGGGGCTCAACACGTTTTTCACCGGGACCGGCAGCAGCGACATCGCCGTGAACTCGATCGTCGCCGGGAACAGCAACTACTTCGCGGCGGCGCGGCCGGTGGACAACCCGACGCTCTTCACCGGCGACGGCAGTAACGTCGTGAAGATGACATCGCTGGAGAATCTCGCGGTGGCGAGTCTCGGCGGTGCGTCGCTGAACGAATACTACAACTCGTCGATGGCAGAGCTCGCGGTGATTTCGTCCGCCGCGAAGGGCACCGAGGAGGCGGCGGCGGTGATCTTCGACTCGCTCACGGTTCAGCGCGAGAGCATTTCGGGCGTGAACCTCGATGAGGAGGCGGTGAATCTGATTCAGTACCAGCGGGCCTATGAAGGCGCCGCGAGATATATGCAGGTCGTGGATGAGATGCTCCAGACACTGCTTGGGCTCTTGAGATAGGAGCGTCGTGAGAGGAGATGCCGCGTTCAATGGTTGAGCGCGATCCTCAAGCGGCGAGAGATCAGAAACGCATGAACATCAGTTCAGCAGGCAATTTGTCCCGCGTATCGACCAGTCTTCGGACCTATACGCTTCTCACGCAGCTTCAGCGCAACACGCTGAGCCTGTTTCGCGAGGAGCAGCGGATCGGATCTGGTCGCGGACTCCTGTCGATTGCGGATGATCCCATCGCGGCGGAGAAGATCGCCCGGATGGTGAAGGATCTCGAGGGGCAGGACCAGATTCTCTCGAACCTCCGCACGGCGGACGGGTTCCTCGCCGCGGCCGACTCGGCGATCGCCGATATCGCGGATCTCTTCACCGAGGCGGCCCGGATCGCCAGCGAGCAGGCCGGCAATCTCCAGACTGCTGAAGAGCGGGCGTCGCAGGCGGCGGTCATCGACGGCATCATCTCGCAGCTTCAGCACGTGGGCAATCGGCGGTACCAGGGTCAGTTTCTCTTCGGCGGTCGTTCAACCGGCATGTCACCGATCACCGATGCCTCGGGTCGCGCCACGTTCACCGGCGACCAGGGCGAGCGGCGGACGGTCGTGGACTATCTCGCGACGCTGCCCTTCAACACGACAACAAGCCAGATCTTCGGCACCCGGGACCGCGTGGTCGGCGGATACCAGACTTATGACGTTCAACTGAACACGAACACCCGCGTCAGTGAACTCGGCGGAGCAGCCGGCGAGGGCGTGACGCTCGGAACGATCGCGGTGTCCGAGACGGGGCCGAACATCAACTTCACCGTGGATTTCACGGGCGCCGAGACGGTCGGCGATCTGATCGCGCGGTTCAACAATGCCGCGCTGGCCGCGGGCAGCGGGCTGACGCTCGGCATCAATCCGGCCGACGGCGCAACGCTGCGCATTACGCCGCCGGGCGGAAGCGGCGTGACGGTGGGCGAGTCGGGGCAGGGCACGGCGGCGTTCGACCTGGGCATTCGCAAGACCGTCGGTGCGGGTGTTCCGCTCGACGGCGAGAATCTTAATCGAAAGATGAACCTGACGACGCTGCTCAGCGACCTTGGCGCGTCGGGCGTATCGCTTCCCAGCGGTGTGACGATCACGAACGGCGGCGTCACCAAGACGGTGAGCTTCGCCGGCGCGACGACGGCGCAGGACGTTCTGAACGCGATCAACTCCTCGGGTGCCCATGTGCGGGCCCGGATCAATGATGCCGGCAACGCTTTTGAAATCGAGAACCTGGCGGCCGGTTCGGTGCTGGTCATCGGCGAGAACGGCGGCAGTGACGCCGACGCGCTGGGCATTCGAACGCTGAGCGGACAGACACCGGTGTCGCAGCTCAACCGGGGCCTCGGCATTCATCCGGTCGAGGGCAACGACCTGCGGATCACGGATTCCAACGGCGTTTCGTTCGAGGTGAATTTCAGCGGCGTCGTGACGGTGCAGGATGTACTGGATGCCATCAATACGGCATCGGCCGGCGCCGGCGCGAACATCACGGCGGATCTGTCGCCCAACGGCTCCGGCATTCGCCTCACGGGCGCGGCCGGTCCGAATTCGATCACGGTTGAGAGCCCGAACCCGCCGCTGTCGCCGGTCGCCCAGGAGCTGGGCATCGCGGGCGTCGGGAACGCGGTGATCCTGGAGGGGACGGCCGTCGGGGGCTTCACGCAGACCGGCTCGTTCAGCGCGCTTTATCGGCTGCGCGACGCGCTTCTGGCGGATGATTCGGCGGAGATCACCGAGGCGGGGCGGCTGCTGAATCTTGAGCAGAAGCGCGTGTCAGGCATTGCCGGCGCGGTGGGTTCGCGAGCGCGTGACGTGCAGTCGCGCGTGACGCAGCTGGAGAACGCGGTGGCGGCGACGGAAGCGCTGCTGACGGGTCTTCGGGATGTCGACTTTGTCGAGGCGGTGACGAGATTTCAGCAGGCTCAGACGGCGCTGGCCGCGAGCCTGCAGGTGGGATCGGCAACACTCAATCTGTCGTTGTTGAACTACCTGCGATGAATGGATTTGTCGCGGGCAACGGCGGATGTTAACAGCGGAGCGTTCGGAATCCGGGTCGGCCAGATGGCGGGCGCCGGGTGAAACGAAAAGACGAACCTCCCATCAGGTACGTCGCAGGGAAGCGACACGGAGCACGGTGATATGATGATCCAGACTTCAAGGTTCGGAGGAATCGAAGTAGACGACCAGCGCTTTCTGAACTTTCCGAAGGGGCTGCTCGGGTTTCCGGATGACCGGGAATTCGCGCTGATCCAGACGGGAGAAGACAGCGCGTTCTACTGGATGCAGGCGGTTCATCGACCGGAACTCGCCTTCGTCGTGTGCGATCCGCGGCTGTTCGTGCCGGACTATCGCATCGCGATCAAGAGCGAGGATCTGACGCAGATCGGGCTCGGCGACACGGGCGGGTCGCAGGTATTCGTGATCGTCAACAAGGTCGACGACATGCTGACCGGCAATCTCCAGGGCCCGCTGGTGCTGAATGTCGCGACGCGCGTCGGCAAGCAGCTGGTTCTTTCGGACAAGAAATATTCGACGCGGCACCCGCTGATGCGGCTTCCGGGTCAGCAGCAGCGTGCGGCCGTCAAGACCGCCTGATGCAGCCTGTGGTTGAGAACTCCGTTCGCCCGCTTTGCGGACTAGGATTCCGGTGAGGGCGTCGTGGGGCGGCAGCAGCCGCCCCGGCGCCGGAAGACGGGCGATCGATCATGGAAGAGGTGAGTCACATGTCAGGACGACACTCGCAGGCTTGCGTTGACGACAGCAGACGTCGGCGTGATCCAGGAGGAGCCACCGATGTTGGTGCTTTCGCGTCAGCGCGATGAGACGATCATGATTGGAGACGACGTGGAGATCACGGTCGTCGACATCCGGGGTGACAAGGTGCGGCTGGGCATTACGGCGCCGCCCCACATCCCGGTCCACCGCAAGGAAGTGTACGAGGCGATCAAGCGGGAGAACCGGGCCGCGGCCAACATCAAGCCGGAGGATCTTCCGGAAGGCGGGCCGCCGCGGAACGGGCCGAGCAAGAAGCCGAACGACAAGGGTAATCCGCCGAAAGGCCAGTAGGAGCCGGGGCCGAATGGGCCTGACCGCCGCAGGGAATCGCGGCGACTGACAGCGTCGAGATGGGCGCGCGACTGCGCCCGAAGACATTCTTGGAGGAATGCGTTATGACGCGCATTAACACGAACACAGCCGCACTGACCGCGGTGAGAAACCTTTCGCGGTCCCAGCAATCGTTGCAGCTTTCGCTCGAGCGGCTGTCCACGGGACTTCGAATCAACCGTGGAGCGGATGACCCGGCCGGCCTGATCATTTCTCAGAACCTGCGTTCTGAGATTGAGGGCGTCCGGCAGGCGATCGCCAACTCCCAGCGCGCGAGCAACGTCATCGCGACGACCGAAGGCGCGCTGGACGAGGTGGCGAATCTTCTGAACGACATCAAGAGCCTGATCATCGAGGCCGCCAATTCCGGCGCGGTTTCGGATGATGAGATCAAGGCGAACCAGCTTCAGATCGATGACGCGATCAACTCGATCACGCGCATCGCGAACACGACCACCTTCGGCGGTCGGAAGCTGCTCAACGGCTCGCTGTCGTACATCACCAGCGGCGTCAACGCGGCCCGCATCACGGATCTGAACATCAACCGTGCGCAGCGCGGGACGTCACCGTTCCTCCCCGTCGAAATCAACGTGATTCAATCGGCGCAGCACGCCCAGCTCTTCTTCCCCGTCGCCCAGCTCAGCGGTTCCGTGACGATTGAAATCGCCGGGAAGAACGGCGTGGATTCGATTCCGCTGCAGTCGGGACAGACCGCGGCGCAGATCCTGGCCGCCATCAACAACACGACGGACTCCACCGGCATCAGCGCGAGCTTCATCGGCGGCAATTCGGCAAACGGAATCGTTCTCACCTCGCTGGAATATGGTTCAGACGCCTTTGTCAGCGTCTCGGAGATCGGTGGAACCGGCGCGATCCAAAGCCTGTTTGAAAACGTCGATGGAGATCCGAAGAGCCGCGATGAAGGTCGTGATGTTCGGGCGACGATCAACGGCGCGGGCATCACCGGCAAGGGTCTCAAGCTTTCGCTGAACAACAGCACGCTCGGCGTTGAATTCCGCATTCAGGAATCGTTCAACACCAACGGCGGTGCGACTTCGTTCGCGATCGCCGGCGGCGGCGCCATTTTCCAGCTCGGGGCCGGCGTCGACACCAATCAGCAGGTCAACATCGGCGTGCAGTCGGTGGCGGCCACGCGGCTCGGAAACGCGACGCTCGGATTCCTTCAGGAGATCACCGACTCCGGTCAGTATTCGCTGACGAAGGGCCAGGCAAGCCAGGCGGCATTGATCATCGAAGAGTCGATCCGGCAGGTGTCGGTCCTTCGCGGTCGGCTCGGCGCGTTCGAGAAGAACACGCTCGATACCAATGTGAACCAGCTCACGATCACGATGGAGAACCTGACGGCCGCCGAGTCGAGCATTCGCGACCTGGACTTTGCCCAGGAGACGAGCCAGCTGACGCGGAATCAGATTCTTGTCAGCGCGGGCACGAGCATTCTCGCGATCGCGAACCAGACGCCGCAGACGGTGCTGTCGCTGCTCCAGTAAGCGGGAGGGATCGTGCCGAAGATGTGGCATTTCACGGCATTGAAGATCGTTCGGCCGAGTGAATCGCCGCGACGCAGCGCCGCTCAGAGCCGGGCTGTCTCAGCCCGGTGAGCGAGTCGCATTTCATGGATCGCGTTGCAGCTTGCTCAGTGAGTTGAAATCGCGCACGCTCGCATCAACTCTTTCGCCCCTACGGGGCTAAATCTCTCACACGATCTTTCCCCATGGCTCGCGCCATGGGCTAGATTCTGTCGCCGCTGCCGCGGCTGGAGTCGCCGCTCTCGCGGCTGGAGTCGACGCTGCCATGGTTGGAAATGCTCCGATCGCGGCAGGGGTTACTTTGGGTGAATGCTTCGTTCGTCCTCCAGAGGAGGAAGGACATGGGGGCGGCCCCGGTGGCTGAAGCCACCGGTAACCATCGCAGGTCCTCCGGACCGAGTTCGGCGAACCGGTGGTGTAGGGATCACGGCCGCGCAATTGCAATCTAATCACACGTCCTGAAACTCCTTCATTCGATATAATCCCCGCCCATGGCGAAGGGTAGTGCGATCGTTCATTCCTCCGGCAACCGGCGGCGGCTGGGGCAGGTGTTTACGCCGCGCCCGGTGGCCGACTGGATGGTGCGGTGGGCGTGTGAGAACTCTCCACGGCGCGTGTTGGAGCCCGCCGTCGGCGAGGGCGTGTTCATTGAAGCCCTCGAATCACGATATGTGCGGAGTCGAAAGCGGCCGGCCGTCGTCGCGTACGAAGTCGACGATCGAATGATCGCCGCGGGCCGTGAGCGCTCATCGAGCCTTGAAGTCGAGCACCGGCACGAGAGCTTCCTTGAGTCGACCTCGGCCGACCGGTACGACGCGGTTGTCGCGAATCCGCCCTATGTTCGGCATCACGAGCATCGGCTGGACGAGGCGGTGTTCGAACGTTTTGATCGAAGCTGTCGTCGGCGGCTGAGCCGGCTGACCAATCTCTACGGGCTGTTTCTTGTTCGCATCTGGGAGTCGCTGGCGCACGGCGGGCGGGCGGCCGTCATCACACCCGCGGAATGGCTGAACGCCGACTTTGGCAAGGCGATGAAGGCGTATCTCCTGGAGGAGAATGCGATCGACGGCATCGTACACTTCGGCCACGGGTCGAAGGTGTTCTCAGATGCCATGACAACGGCAGCCATCTCGCTGCTGCGGAAGGGTCGCGATGCGAATGAGGGCGTTCGATTTACGACGGTGAATGGTGCGGAGGAGTTGTCGGATGACCTGCTTGGGTCCGCGCCGATCGTGTCGCAGTCCGGCCTTGATCCGACTCAAAAATGGACGCCCTTGTTTGACGGATCGGCAGGCAGCAATGTGCGAGCCGTCTCGCGCGGCGGGACGAAGGGCGGCGCGACATTGGGAGATGTCGCGCGATGCGTGCGGGGCATCGCGACCGGGGCGAATCAGTATTTCACGCTTCGGGAGTCGGATCGATGCAAGTTCGGCATCGAGATGGAGGACCTGTCGCCGTGCATCACCAAGGCGCAGCAGGTGATCGGCGAGGTGTTCGAATCGAAGCACTTTCAAACGCTCTTGGCGGATGATCAACGGGTGCTGCTGCTCAATCCGAGGGAGCGGCTCAGCGCGGCGGTGGAGCGCTATCTGGCGCACGGAAAGGCGCTGGGGATTCACGAGAGGTATCTGCCCGCCCACCGGCCGACTTGGTTTCGGCCCGAGGCGCGGCCGGCGGCGCCGATCTGGGTGTCGGTATTCGCCCGCGGACGATTTCGGTTCATACGCAACCGGCTGGGGGCGCTGAGCCTGACGGCGTACCACGCGATTTACCCTCATTTGACGGATGCGGGGGCGGTTGAGTCGCTGGTGGCATATCTTCAGAGCGATGCCGCGCAGGAGGCACTGCGCGATCATCGCCGGATTTACGCCGAGGGGCTGTTGAAGCTGGAGCCGCGGGATGTGGAGGCGATTCCGATTCCGGAATCGGTGGCGGCAAGGTTTTCGGGCGCGCGGTAAGAGTTCTTGGGTTCGAAGTTTGCTCTCCGCCGGGAGGACGCACGTTCGTTGCCGGGGACTTCAGTCCCCGGTGGGCGGACAACTCATTTCTTTTCGCCCGGCAGGGCGAGTGCGGCGAATGGGTCAGGCGATTCGTTCGTCCTCCCGACGAGGTAGGTTTGAGGAGACGATCACCAGGGACTGGAAGTCCCTGGCAACGTTCGTTGGCCCTCCGGGCTGTGTTGTCGTTCGCCTTCCGGGCCGTGGTGCGTTCCGGTGTGATCGTGCGGGGATTCTCTCGGAGGGGTTATCTCGATGTAGATGGAGCAGGTCTTCGGCGAAGGCGTCACTCCGCGGTGACGGCGTCGAGGAAGGCTTTGAGCCGCGGCGCGTAGTTTGCGTCGATCAGAACGCTGTAGGCGTGGAGTCCGGAGAGCGGGACGAATTCCTTCGGATCGATCGACAGGTTGAAGAGTTCGGTCGCGCTGTCGAATGGCGTGATGGTGTCGTCTCTCGATTGGAGAAACAGTTTCGGCAGGGTGATCTTCGGAGCGTTCGCCTCCGGGTTCAACTCGGGAGGAATCTGCGCATAAGCGAGCGGCGACGGCGTAATTCCCATGACCAGGAAAGCGAACGGCGGCAGGCTCTCATGAATGAAGCTGCCTTCGAGCATGACACCGACCACGCGATCGGGGTTTCTCGCGGCCTGCGCCATGCTGTTCAGCGTGCCCATCGAGAGGCCGAAGATGATGATCTTGTCGGTGCCGGGATCGGTTCGGCTTTGCAGGTGCTCGAGCGCACGATCGGAGTCGCCGAGAATATTGGTCATCAGCGCGACGTTGAAGTTCTCGCCGAAGCCCTGGTAGTCGTAGATGAAGACGTTGTAGCCGATGTCGTTGAGCAGGAGGTAGTGCGGGAAGTAGCCCGCGCGATTGAGCACGGCGCCGTGATTGATGAAGACGGTGCCGCGGGCGTTGTCGGCCGGAATGAACCAGCCGAACATGGGTCCGGTGGGCGAGTCGATCAGGACGGTCTCGAAGTGCAGGCCAAGCTGCGCGGGGACCGGATAGACCAGGTGGATCGTCGGAAGCGGAAAGACGCCGCCCTCCACGACGAAGGCGCCGCAACCGGATCCGCCGAACACGCCGAGCAGGGCGACGGCCGTCAGCGTGAATCGGGCACGCAGGCTCAAGGCGTGCTCTCTATTGCCGGTCTTCGGTGAGTTCATAGAGCGTGGTTCGCGTCCTGCGAGGCGTGAACCGGGTGGCGCTTTCCCCTGCGGTTCTCGATTCTTGTATCGTACGGGAAATCTCTCCGCGATTGGTCCATTCTAGGGTCGGCGGAGCGAATGGCAACGCGGACCGCGTCGTCGTTTCGGATTGAAAGGGAGCGGCGTAAGCTGTACAGTCCGAAAAAGTTCCGGGAACCGTTGCGCGTCGTTTGACGCGCGAAAATCCGCCAGCGGGGAGGGTCGGCCAGATGAATGCTCGTGAGCAACTCAGGGAGTACGTTTTCGGAACGCTTCTGCCGATGGATCGCGCCGGCTGGCCTGCGGACGACGCGAGTCTGTTCGATCACGGCATGGACTCGCTGCGCCTGATGCAGATGCTTGTGTTCGTCGAGGAGAAGCTGAAGGTGCAGTTGCCGGACCAGGAGGTTACGCCCGAGCGGATCGAGTCCATCAATTCGATCGCCGCGTGGATCGAGGAGCATCGCGGGTGAGATTCGTCGTACGGGTCGCACGCGTGGTTGACGCGGGGCTGCATCATATTCTTGTCTGTCTGATATGAGCTCATCATCGCTTTTTACCCTTCTTGAAAACGCTGCATCGTCGTACGGCGGGCGCGTGGCGATTGAGTTTGGCAGTGATTCATTGACCTATTCGGCGCTGCTGGAACGCTCGCGCCGGTTCGCCGTGGTGCTGGCCGACGCGGGGGCGAGGCCGGGTGAGCGGGTTGCGTTCTGCTTCAAGAAGTCCATCGACGCCGTCGTGTCGATGTTCGCGATCATTCGAACGGGGGCGGCCTATGTGCCGATCGATCCCGCCTGGCCCGCCGAGCGGATGCAGGCGATCATTGACGACGCGGGCATCGCCATCTGGACCGGTACGGCCGCGCCGCCCGCGGGGCTGACCGGCATCGCCAAGTCATTTCCTGTGCCGGACGCGGCGGCGGTGGATCGGTGGATGAGCGAGCGCGGGTTGAGACCGGTCGATGGGCCCGCGCCAGCGCCGGAGCGGGGCATTGCCAACATACTCTACACGTCGGGCAGCACGGGGCGGCCGAAGGGTGTCGAGATTACGACACTCAGCCTGGTTCATTTTTCGGCCTGGGGGGCGGAGTACTTCGGTTTGACTCCCGAGGACCGGCTCTCGAATCATGCTCCGTACAATTTTGATCTCTCCACATTCGACATTTTCGCGGCGGTGCGGGCGGGGGCGACGATGTGCCCCGTGCCGGAATCGCTGAAGATGTTTCCATATCAGATGGCGAAGTTCATCGCGGACCGGCGGATCAGCGTGTGGTACTCGGTGCCGTCGGCGCTCATCATGATGCAGCTTCGCGGCAAGCTCGGGGATCATGATTTATCGACGCTGCGTCATGTCATCTTCGCGGGCGAGGTGATGCCGAAGCCGGCGTTGCAGACGCTTGGCGCGGAGATTCCTCACGTGACGTGGACGAATCTGTACGGGCCGACGGAGACCAACGTCTGTACCCATCACCGGTGCGACAGCGCCGACTTCGCCGATGACGGCCCAGTGCCGATCGGCCGGGCGATCACCGAGACGCGGCTGTGGATCGTCGATGAGCGGGGGACCGCCGTTGCCGACGGCGAATCCGGCGAATTGTGGGTAGCCGGCCCGACGGTGACGACCGGTTATTGTGGTGATACCGAGTTGACATCCCGGAGATGCACGCCTGCCCCGGACGGCGACGGGCTGTGCTATCGAACGGGCGACCGGGTTCGGCGCCGCGCGGACGGCGTGCTGATGTTCGAGGGGCGGATTGATCGCATGATCAAGCGCGGCGGGCATCGCATCGAGCCGGGGGAGATCGAGGCCGCGCTGTATCGGCATCCCGATGTGCGACAGGCGGCGGTGGTGCCGCTGGCGGATCCCGTGTTCGGCAGCAGGATCAAGGCGTGCGTATCGGCGAAGGAGGGGCGGGCGATCGACGAGGCGGGGTTGATCGCGTTCTGCCGGCCGCTCGTTCCGACGTACATGATGCCGGATGTGTGGCACATCATGGATGCGCTTCCGGAGACGGACCGGGGGAAGATTGACTTGCAGGCGCTGGCGCGCGAAGTATAGACGGCTGCGAGCCGCGTTTTGTCGGGTTGAGTGACTCTTTTTAGCCCAGCTCCGTCAGGAGCAGGGTGAAGTTTGAGAATACGCCGATCACTGGAGCGACTCTCGAATCATTTCGGAAGTGGTCGGTCATTGCTGTCATGCGATTGAATTATTCGACGCGTTTCTCCGCGGCCGCCCCGCTCCTGTCGGAGCTGGGGCTAAGCGATGAAGGCTTCTCCCCTTCGATGCGACGCAGGCGGAGGCTGCGGATTGCGTGAATTGAACGGGCGGGGAGCTGCGAGAAAGGGCGGAGCCGGCTTGACGTTTGTCTAAACGTTGTGCGGAGCGTCGTGTTCTTCTTCATTGAGGGGAGATCTCATGCGAATTCTCCTGGGCATGGGGCTGGCGTGCATGCTGTGCGGGTGCAGCGGTCGGTCTGAGAGCCCGACCAGTGAGCCGGCGAGTTCGAGTTCCATGGAGCCGGCTCGATCCGAGAAGCCCTTGGACTCGACCACGCCCGAATCGACGGCGGGAGTTTCACCGAGTGGATCATCCGAGGTGCCGGCTCGGAAGCTGACCGAAACCGAAAAGATCGAGGCGCTGATTCTGCATATTGAAACGCTCTCCGACGCCGTTTTCATTCGCAATAGCGCGGAGCATGACTGTGCGGCCGCCGCCAAGCACATGCGCGACAAGTGGAACTGGAAGAAGAAGGAGATTCACACCGCGGGCGATTTCATTCGCGTCGCGGCCACGAAGTCGTCCACGAGCGGCGAGATCTATCGAATCAAATTCAAGGACGGGCGCGACGTGGCATGCGGGGAGTATCTCGAAGCGAAGTTGAAGGCGATGGAGTAACAGAGATCGGAACGAGGTCAGCGAATCGACCGGGCTCTCATTCCGCCGCTTCAATCCGCTTCGCTTCCTCGGCAATCGACATGAACAACTGCTGCTCGGCGTCGGAGTAGACGCGCTTGCGCCGGGCGACCACCTTCAGTGCCACGGCCAGAGCCCGGTGCGGGTCGTTTTCCTGTCGACCTTCATCCGTCAGCCAGCTGAAACTCGGCAGGAATTTCGGCGCGTAGCTGCTGCAAAAGACGTTGGACGCGTAGCCGATGACGCAGCCCGTCGGCAGCGCGGTGTTGATGCCCGTCTTGGTGTGGTCGCCGATGATCGAACCGACAAACATTTCGCCGCTGTTCACTTCGCGGCCGTTGATCGCGACTTTCACGGGGCCGTAGGTGTTCTTCAGATCGCTCGTGACGGTGTCGGCGCCGAGATTGACCCACTCGCCGATGTAGCTGTGGCCCACGAAGCCGTCGTGCTGCTTGTTTGAGTAGCCGTGAAAGATCGTGCCCTCGACCTCGCCGCCGACCTTGCAGAAGGCGCCGAGGCTCGTTCCGCCGCGGATGTTGGCGCCCGACTGGATCGTGCAGTTGTCGCCGATGAAGCACGGTCCGCTGATCGTCACGTTCGGATTCACCGTGACGTTTTCGCCGATGTAGATCGGGCCCTCTTCGGCGTCGAGAACCGTGGCGGGTTTGATCTTGCTTCCCTTCCCGATCCAGACGGCCGTCTCATTCAGAAAGTGCACGCCGTCGTAGACCTTGCCGAGCCGGGCGCCCTGGCCGTGATGGGCGGCCTGCCGGGTGATCTCTTCGGCGTTGGCGTGGATGAGTTGCCAGGGAAAGTTGATCAGCGTGTAGGCGCCGGCCGGCGCGGAAGCGGCCTGAAGATTCTTTGTCGCGGCCTTGAGCGCCTGCGGATTCGAGAGCGTTTCAAAGCTGAGCTGCTTCGCGACCTCGCCCGACAAGTTGGCCGCGACGAGCGTATCGCCTTCCCAGATGGCCGAATCGATCGGCAGATTGATCGCCGAGCGGATCAGGGCGCGGCCGTTGATCCAGAGCTGTCGATCAGCGGCGGGGGCCTGATTGACCGGCAGCTTCCATCGATCACCCATCACATTGGCAATGAGCGGGCGCACGAAGAACGCGGTCGCAGTTCGCCCGAAGGCGTGTTCGACCTTGTCGCGGAGATTGTTGAAGCCGCAGCGCAGGTTGAAAGTCGCCCGAGAGTAGACGAGCGGGAGCAGGTTTGCACAGCCGTGGTCTTCGAAGAGGACGAGTGACATGGAGGCGGATTATATCGCAGGTGCGACGGGCGGGGAGTGGCGGGCTCAGGGCTCCACGGTCCCGGCGTCGCCCGGCTGAGATTCATCCGATGGGTCAAATCTCGGGTAGCCCTCAAGCAGCTCCCAGCAGTTCTGGCCGCGGTCGACCAGTGGGCGGCCGTTGGCCTTGCCGGGATCGAGATTGTCGCGAAGGATCAGAATGAGATCGGAGCAGACGGCCGGGCTGGAGTAGAAGTAGTTGTGGCCGACCCAGTCGGTATTGGCCCGCACATCGATGAGGCTGAGTTTGCGCGCCATGCCGATCGCCTCACGGTCCCTGATCGAGAGTTCGGCGAATCGAAGCTGCCCGATGCGTTTGATGCTGGCGAAGAGCCAGCCGGAAATGCCGATGGCCTTGTCATTCTCCGACACGTAGATGGTGAATCGCTCGAACGCCTGGCCGAGGTGCTCGGCGCTCAGTCTCTGGGTGGAGACCTCGAAATCCATATCGGGCGCGGCCAGGATGACGTTGCCGATCCTGAGTGCGTCGCGGGCGGTAAGCTCGCCGCAGCGTTTTTCGATGACCAGCTCGCGCAGCGCGGTGACGAGCACGTCGGTTCCGCGACTGTGGGCGATGAGATGAACCTTCTCAATCTCCGCACAGGCGGCGAGCGATTTGAGAAACTGCTTGAGATGAAAGACGGTGAATTCGCCGGACTCGCGATCGTAGTTGTAGCCGCGGAGGGTGAGGCCGCTGCCGGCGGGCCAGGTGTAGAAGATCGGCACGCCCTGTCGGCCGATGAAGTGCCAGATCTGTGCGATGACGACTGCGGGCTCTTCGAAGGCGTTATTGAAGCCGTGAATGTAAACGAAAACTTCCTTGCGGGGCGTCTTGGCGAGTTGCTCGGCAAGAAGCTCGTGAAACTTCTTTTCGGCGGCTTCGAACTCGGCGCCGGCGAACTCCGCCGTGACCGATTCGACGTTTGTCGCATCGGGCGAAGCGGGCGTTTCGGGGAAGCTGCCGATCTCGATCGGCGGGTGGATTTGAAGATCCAGCGCCTTTGATCGGAAGGTTCGGCGGCTCTGCTTGACGGTCTCCTCCCACGAGAGGCCCTCGCCGATGCCCACATCGCAGGTGCCGAAGGCGAGCGATCGCGAGCGGCGATAGCCGTACCGGGTGCCACCTCCGTTGCGCAGCGGCTGGCCCTTGCGATCGGTGGCGTAGATCAATCGGGCGCGGTCGCCGCGCAGGGCTTCCGGCACGTCTGCGAACGGGTCATTCTCGGCGTGGACGAGGACCGTCGGCGATTCCGACATGGGAATCCCGCAACCGGTCAGGGCGACCGCGGTGAGGATCGCAACACCGAGAAATGCGGCCGGCCGGCGCAGGCACCGACGGCTTGCAGTCCGTGAAGACTGCGGCGCGCGTACGCGTAGCCGTGACACCTTTTTGGTCATCGCTTTCTCCGTCATGCACTCCCACGCAACGCGAGGCAACGCTTGATGCGGTTCAGCGTCTTCTCCCGGCCGAGCAGTACGAGCGTCTCGCCGATGCCGGGGCTCACGGGCCGGCCGGCCACCGCGACGCGAATCGGCTGGGCCGCGTCGCCCATGCCGACCGACTCGGACTCACAGAACTGCTTGATCAGGGCGTCCACCGCGTCGGCCGTCCAGGGTTCGAGCTTCTCCAGCAGCGGGAGCAGCTTCGAGAGGTTTGCATAGCCGGCGCCGTCCTTCTTTTCGAGCACCTTCTTCACCGCGGCCGGGTCGTACTGCACCACTTCATCGGGGGCGAAGAGAATTCCCGCCTTCGCATCGACGTCCTTGAGCGTTCGCATGCCCTTGCAGGCTTCGAGCAGCCGGACGAGCGTGGCGTCGTCGAGCGAGGCCATGTGCGAGCCGCTGACCTGCGCCCAGTCCTTGAAGGCCGCGAGCAGACGATCGGGCGCGGCGGTCGCGCAGTAGTCGGTGTTCATCGCGAGCAGCTTTTCGCGATCGAAGCGGCCGGCGGTCTTGTTGATGCGATCGAGCGAGAAGCTGTCGATCATTTCCTGCAGGGTCAGCTTTTCTCGATCCTCGCCGGGCGACCAGCCGATCAGGGCGACGAAGTTCAGGAGCGCCTCGGGCAGATAGCCGGAGGCGCGAAAATCGTGAACGTCGATTTCCGGAATGACCACGCTGGCCGCATCGGCCAGCCGGGCGACCTGCGACATGTCCAGCTCGGTGTCGGCCTTGTCGAGCCAGCGGTCCATCGCATCAGCCGGGCACGATGCCAACTCAGCGGCATGTTCCTTCGTCCAGGCCTTGCTCTTCAGCCGCTCCTTGACGGCCGTTCGGACGACCTTGTGCTTGTCGCGCTTGCTCATCTTGGTGCCGTCGATGTTGAAGACGAGCGGCAGATGGGCGTATTTCGGCGTCGAATAGCCGAGAGCCCGCTGGATGAACACGTGCTTCGGCGTGTTCATCAGGTGCTCCTGGGCGCGCAGGACGTGCGTGACCTTCATCAACTCGTCATCGACGACGACGGCGAAGTGGTACGTCGGCCAGCCGTTGGATTTGACGATGACGAGGTCCTCAACTTCGCCGGCGCCGAAGGTGACGTCGCCGAGTATCTCGTCATGGACGGTGATCGGCTCATCGGGCACGGCGAATCGAACGACGACGGGCCGGCCCTCGGCGCGGGCCTTCTCGGCGTCGGCCTCGGTTGGAAATTTCTCCGGGCGCGGATAGCGAAAGCTCACCTTCTTTTCCGTCGCCTCGCGGCGCATGGCGTCGAGTTCTTCGGCGGTGTCGAATGCGTAGTAGGCGCGGCCGCTCTTCAAGAGCGCCTGCTCGGCGGCCTTGTAGAGGTCGAGTCGCTGGCTCTGGTTGTAGGGGCCGACAGGTCCGCCGACTTCGGGGCCCTCATCCCAGTTGATGCCGAGCCATCGCAGGTCGTCGCGCAGCTTCTGGTCGGCGCCTTCGATGTTGCGCTGAATGTCGGTGTCTTCGATGCGAAGAATGAACGTGCCGCCGTGTCGTCGGCAGTAGAGCCAGTTAAAGAGTGCGGAGCGGGCGCCGCCGACGTGAAGATAGCCGGTGGGCGAAGGAGCGAATCGGGCACGGATGGTGGTCATGGTGCTCTGCTTCTGATCGAGGTTCCGGGGTTGTCATGGCCGGCAATTCCGCGCGGGGCGCGTCACGCCGGCGTTGCATGTTTGGCGATGTCGCGCATCGCGCGCCGTTCACGATTCTCGCCGATTTCCCGGAAAACGCCAGTTGCTGACCGGCGTCCATAGCGGAGTCTATTCCATTTTGAATGCGAACTTGTGCTTGAAATGCAGATAGTAGAGTCCGATGAGGCGCATGGAGATGATCATGGTCAGCACTGAACCCGCTTCACCGGCGATGCGGCCGCCGAAGAATCCGAAGACGCCGACGCCCCTCTCCCTGGAGCCGAGACCGATCTCTTCCAGAAGGCTCGCGCCCAGGGTGGTCATGATCAAGAATGCGACAGCGACAAGCAGCAGTAGCCAGATCGCCAGGTACGGCAGAATCGTCTTGGCGATCGTCTCGGCGATCAGGTGAGGCGTGGCCAGCACGCCGGTCATCTCGGTGGCCGCCAGAAGCACCAGTATCGGCCAGATGAAGATGCCCAGACCGGTCCAGAGGATGAACATGACAGGATTGCCCTCCATCACACCTTGATAGACCAGCACCAGGTATGCGCCCATCGGAATCAGCGCGACAGCCATTGTGCCGATGAAATGGAGGAAGGGCTTCAGAACGGCCTCCCAGACGCCGCCCTCCAAGGTCGCCGCCTTGTAGTCGTCCGAGCCGCTTGCCGTATCGCCCACGACGTTCATATAGACGGCGGCCATATAGAACGTGACAAAGATTCCAAGCCATGTGAACGAGCCGGCGAAGTTCAGGCCGATCAGAAAAATGGTATTCAATGCGTTTCCGACCGTGGCGAAGGGAAAGATAAAGGCGTGCGCCAGGTCCACCCAGAAGGAACGCAGCGGCCCCCCCGTCACGCTCTGGGCGACGCGCGATCGCGCCATTCGCACCGGGTCCTGGGCGTAACCCAGTTCAGTCGGCGCCTCGGCAGGCCCCCCGACTGGCACCGCCGCCGGAGGCTGGACCGGTACGGACGGCGCGCTCTGTGAATCGATGGCGGCCGACAACAGATCGCGATCGGAAAAGCCGATGACATCGTCGGCAATGTTCAGAAGCTGGTCGTCGAGATTGACGGGAACAGGCTCGGGTGACGGAGTCCCGGCACTTGGCTTGCTTTGTGCCGCGGCGGGGGAATGGCGGGGTGTCGTCGGGTTGGGTCGCCCCGGCTCCTTGGCCGCCGGGCTTTCGGCATGGGACTTGAACTTCGCCGCCGGCACGCGGAACTTCTTCGCGCACGAGGGGCACTTGATGACCTTGTCGGCGGCCGTGGAAGGAATCTTCAGGCTCGTGCCGCACGTGCATTTGACGCGGATGACCATGACAGCCCTCATGCCCATTTCATGCGGTGCCCGGCGCCTCGCCCCGATCGAACCATACTGTTGAATCTCATACGGATGGCGTAGACAGGCGTTTGTCACGTCCTGGCCCGAGCACGGCTGTTATCATATCGCCGCCGCGGGCGTCAACCAAGCGAAAGCCCACCAGAATCAGGGCGATTGCCGCTCCCGCGACGAATCCGCCGAGGTGGGCGAAATGCGCCGTCTGGTCGTTCCAGGAAATGAGTACGGCCGATAAATCCATCGCGAAATAGAGGCCGACGACGGCGAAGCCGCGGACGGGGAAGATCGCGAGACTGAAGCGGGGTTCGGTTCGAAGAGTGAACCAGCGGATCCACGCCGCCATGTGCAGGGGATGGAGCGTGAAGAAGACGAGATACATTCCCGCAAGGCCCATCACCGCGCCCGAGGCGCCGACCATCGGCGACGGCATCTGGCCGACGGTGCTGAGCTTGTGCACGACGCCCGCGGCGGCCGCGAGGGCGAGATAGAGCGGCAGCATCCACCGGTTTCCGACCAGCGCGTTGACCCGCCCGCCGAAGACCAGCAGAAAGATCACGTTGACGATGAGTTCCCACGGACTGGTGTGCAGTGCGGCACAGGTGAACAGCTGGTGCCACTGGTATGGCCCATGGCACTTGTTCGGATTGCTGAGCGACCGGTGCGCCGTCAGGATCAGCTTGTCATCGGCGGCGTAAAGCCGTTCGATCCAGTTCGAGCCATACATGGAGAAATAGCGGAGATCCTCCTCGCCCTCGGGGCCGCTGCGGGCGACCTCCTCGGTGACGAGAAAATCGAGCTGATTCTCAAACGCCTCCCGGTTTCCCCAGTGCCCCGAGCGGTAGCGGGCGCGAAGCTCATCGGCGGTGGGCGCCTGGTCACCGGACCAGAGCATCATGTCGCGCCAGCCCGTTGAGCCGGTCGGCACGATTCGCGTCTGGATCAGAAAGAGCAGGCTGAACAGAACGGTGATCGCCGCGAGGCCGCGCGTGATCCACGGCTTTCGCAGGCCGTAAGCCTCGGAGGCGATGGGCAGGATGCCGAGGGGAACAAACCAGCTGATGAATCTCAGCGACTTTTCGACGGCCGGGTAGATGCCGTCGAGCCTGCTTTCGTCCTGCGTGATGAGCGCGCGGCCGGTGCGCAGGTCGACGCCGCATGCGACGCAGACGAAGGTGAGTCGATCGAAGGTGTTGTTGCACCGCGGGCAGGTTCGATCTGTGGAACGCACCGGGCGACGGGGCGGCGCAATCCGGCCGCCGGCGGAGGGGGGGACGATGTCGACCAGTGTCAGGTCGCCGGCGCTGGCGGCCGATGGTCGGATTGGATCGGCGTTCTGTTCGGGTTGGACATCTGGTTCGAGCGGCGGCGGCGCGGTCGGCGTGGCGTCATCCAATCGATGCAGCTCGTCAACGATCGCGTCGTCTTCGTCTGGTTTGCGGCTGCGCGGTCCCCGGGCGGAGAGAATCGCTCCGCAGCGCGGGCAGGGAACGTCCCAGCTCGACAACGGCGTATCGAGCGGAATGCGCTCTCCGCAATGGCAGAATAGAAACTGTGCCAAGGCCGGCCCCCGCAGGCTCGCGCCCGTCGTTCGGGATGGCAATCGCGCTATGCGCGTGGAATCGAATCGTTTCGAAGGCGCCGCCTGTCGTTACGGACGCGCTGACCCCGGACGGCCCGTTTGCTCACTGTTACTCGGCCGAGCCCGTGGGAACTTCCGTCGCCGGCGCCGGTGCGGGCGACGGCGCTGTCGGCTCGGCGCTTTCGGTCGGAGCGGCGTCCTTTTTCTTTGGCGCGTCCTTCGGCGGCTTCTTGGCCGGGACGAGTTTGACCGGCGCGAGCACCATGGTCATGCGGCGGCCCATCAGCCTCGCCGGCTGATCGACCTTGGAGATGTCGGCGAACTTCTGCACGATTTCCGTGAAGGTTTCGGCCGCGATGTCCTGGTGGAAGCGCTCCCGGCCGCGAAACAGCATCGTGAAGAGCACGCGGTCGCCGTGCTCGAGGAACGTCTTGGCGTGCTTGAGCTTGACGTCGAGATCGTGCTCCTCGGTCTTCGGCCGCAGTCGAACTTCCTTGATCTTCTGCTCGTGATGCTTCTGCTTCGACTTCTTGGAGAGCTGATACTTGTGTTTGCCGTAGTCCATGATCCGGCAGACGGGCGGCCGCTCATTCGGCGACATCTCGACCAGATCGAGGCCGGCGTCGCGCGCCATCTTCAGCGCCTCGTCGGTCGGAACGATGCCGAGCATTTCCTTGTTGTGATCGATCAGTCGGATCGGCGAAATGCGAATCTGCTCATTCACTCTGAGTCGTACGTTGTTAGACAAGCACCATCCTTTCAAATGAGAATTAGGGCTTCGAAGCCGCTGTCGCCGGGGACTTTGCCCCGTCATGATTCAACTGCGGCGCGTTTTCCTTGAGAAGCATCGAGACAAACGCCTCGATGTTCATGTTGTCGAGCTGTCGGCCGTCGCGGTCGTTCACATTGATCATCCGGTTGGCGGCTTCCTGTTCGCCGACCACCGCGATGTAGGGAACCTTGTCCTTGCGGGCCTTGTGCTTCTTCGGGCCGATGCGCTCGTTGGAGGTATCCAACTCCACGCGAAGGCCGGCCTTTCGAAGCGCCGCGGCGATTTCATTCGCGTAGGCCTCGCTGCGTTCGCTGATCGTCGCGACCACCACCTGCACCGGGGCGAGCCACGTCGGGAACGCGCCCTCGAAGTGCTCGATCAGGATGCCGATGAACCGTTCCATGCTGCCGAACGGGGCGCGATGCACCGCGATCGGGCGATGGGCCTTGTTGTCGGCGCCGATGTATTCGAGTCCGAACCGGATCGGCAGATTGTAGTCCGCCTGGACGGTGCCGAGCTGCCATTCGCGGCCGATGCAGTCCTTCACGACGAAGTCGATCTTCGGGCCGTAGAAGGCGGCTTCGCCCTTTTCCTCGGTTGCCGGAAGGCCGACTTCGGCCGCGACCTCGCGCAGCACCTGTTCGGCCATCGCCCAGCCTTCCGGATTCTTGATGTACTTGGGGTCCTCCGGATCATGCAGGCCGATGCGAACGCGGTAGTCCTTGAGGCCGAGCATGTCGAGCACGTAGCGCGTGAGCGAGACGCAGCCGAGGAGTTCGCCGCGAAGCTGGTCGGGCGTGCAGAAGATGTGGGCGTCGTCCTGCGTGAAGCCGCGGACGCGCGTCATGCCGGAGAGTTCGCCGGACTGCTCGTAGCGATAGACGGTGCCGAATTCCGCCAGCCGCACCGGCAGGTCGCGATAGCTTCGCGGCTCGCTGGCGTAGATGCGGGCGTGCATCGGGCAGTTCATCGGCTTGAGCAGGAAGCCGTCCTCGACGCGAAGATGTTCGCGAATGAGCGACAGGTTCTGCTGCTGATGGCCGGCGCAGCAATTGAACTTGCGATCGCCGCCGGCCTCGTCCTCGCCCATGAGCGATTTCCACGCTTCGGGGTTGGTGATCTTCAGCTCCGCGAGCAGCGCCTTTTCGCGCGGCGACATCTCGGCGGTGTCGCCGTTTTCATAGACGGCCGTCCATAGCTCGTTCATGATCCGCGAGGTGTCGGATTCGTAGAGCGGCGGGAACTGGGCGTCGCGGTAATACGGGAAGTGGCCGCTGGTGCGGAAGAGTTCGAGCCGGCCGATGTGCGGCGTGAAGACGGGCTGATACCCGGCCTTGACCAGTTCGCTGCGAAGATGGTTTTCGAGCAGCAGACGGACGATCGCACCCTTGGGCTTCCAGAGGATCATGCCGCTGCCGACGAGCGGGTCGATGGTGAACAGGCCGAGCTCCTGGCCGAGTTTGCGATGGTCGCGCTTCTTCGCCTCTTCGAGCTGCTTGAGGTGTTCGGCCAAGTCCTTCTTATTGTGAAACGCGGTGCCATAAACGCGCTGAAGCTGCTGCTTGGTGGCGTCGCCGTGGAGGAACGCGCCCGAGACGTTGAGCACCTTGAAGCCGCCGATGCGGCTGGTGTCGGGCACGTGGGTGCCCATGCAGAGGTCTTCCCAGTATTTGCCGGGCTCGGGGCCGGTGACGTAGAAGCTGAGCTTGTCGCCCTTGGCGCGCTCGGCGTTCTCGACCTTGTACGGGTTGCCTTCCTTGCGAACCTTTTCGAGGCCCGTCTCGCGGCTCATCTCGTACCGCGTGAACGGCCGCGCCTCGCCGACGATCTTGCCCATCTCTTCTTCGATCTTGGCGAAGTCTTCCGGCGTGAGCTTGTGGTCGAGATCGATGTCGTAGTAGAAGCCGCCATCGACCGGCGGGCCGTAGACGAGCTTCGTCTGCGGCCAGAGCTTACAGATCGCCTCAGCCATGACGTGCGCGGTGCTGTGGCGCAGGATGGTGAGCGAGTCGGGGTCTTTGGAAGTGATGATGGAGAGTCGGCAGTCGCCTGCGAGCGCGGCGGCGAGATCGAGGGTGACCTCGCCCTGACCGTAGTTCGCACGGGCGCCGAGCGCCGCCTTGGCCAGACCGGCACCGATGGCCGCTGCGACATCGCGCGCGGTGGAGCCGTCGGGCATCTCCTTCACAGAGCCGTCGGGGAGAGTGACCTTTAACATGGAATGTTCGGCATGATCAGAAAACGGTCTCGTCTTGCGCCCACTGATTCGTTGAGCGTCCCTTATCTTACCCGGCCGGCGCGAAAAACGCACGAACCGGCCGGCCGACCGCCCCCGAGGGAGCCACCGGACGCAGCGGGGCTGCTCGCATGATACCTATCGGCACCGGCCGGGCGGCGCATAAGCCTATTCCCAGTATCAATATACACCACGTTGGGAGGGGGTCAAGGAAATGCGGGGAATGGCGAATGGAGAATAGCGAAAGGGAGAGAGAGGGGCCAAAAGAGTTGGCGATTTGGTGATCTGGCGATCTGGTGATTTGGTGATCTGGCAATTCGGCGATTTGGAGCCCTGGTGATTTGGCGATTTAGCGATTTGACGACTTGGTGGCCTCTGGGGACGTCGCGAACGGCGCTCCACCGGGCTTGCCGTTTGGCGGTGACCCATGATCAATCTCAGAGCGCGAGTTGAATTCGACCACGCCAGCGACACGTGTAAGTGAGCCCCGGATGAATCGAGAACCCGGGGTGAGTACACCCCGGGGCACCCGCGCAGAGTTGATGAAGAATCCTAATCAGGCGATCGCGCGGTGGTCGGTCGGCATGGATATTAACAGGGTTCTTCTTCTGATTTTCGTGCCGTTGTGCCTGGCAGCCCTTATCGTTGCCGCTGCCAAGTATTCGCGATGGAAGCGAACGTTGGCGCTTGATCGGCGGCGACTGATCTCAAAGCTCGATGAGATAGAAGCGCGGCGCAGAACCGCGCCATCTAATGCGAGTGTTTCGGGCCCTTCGCCTTAGGAATTCGCACGCTCAGGGCCGGATACTTCTTCTTCATGAACGCCAATGCTTCATAGGTGTGGCACT
>CALLKH010000053.1 GCA_938008425.1 uncultured Planctomycetaceae bacterium
GTGTAAAACCGACGCGAAATCGCTATCCGGCAAAGATCGTGAGGGCTGAGATCTGGGGGGCCTCATTCATTCGTGAATTGCTCTAGATTTCGTCGAGCGTGGCCTGGGCGGGTCTTGGAAACTCCGTGTGGACGACGTCCCCCACGCGGTCGATCGGGACCTGGCCCAGCTTGCCCGTGCGGCGAAGATCGATCCAGCGATGCCCTTCGCCGAAGAGCGAATACCGTCGTTGTTTGAGGACTTCATTCAGCAGGGAGGCGTCATCTGTGGCGCCCAGGTAATTGCCAAGGCCGGCGGCATTGCGAACGCGGTTGATGGCCGCCAGGACCTCATTCACGTTGGATCCAATCTGGGCTTCCGCGTAGATCAGAATGAGCTCCTCATTCCTGATGATCGGAAACGGGTCGGTGTCGAGGGCCACGACGTTGACCTGTCTGTCACCCACGAGTCCCTCGAGGGCGACGGGCACGAAGAACTCGGCCGTGGGGATGTAGGCACGGGTCTTCTGTGACACCCGGAGGTCGCCGGCGATGGCATTCGAGATGAATGTCGGATGAACCGTGAACAGATCCTCGTCGGGATGGTGGAACATGGGGTTGCGGGTTTCGATTGAGTAGGAATGCTTCGGTCCGGTGGACATCGAGCCGTTGATATTGAAAAAGGATCCGGCGATGCCGCTGATCGCGCCGGCCTTGTCGCCCTGGTAGATGCGAACGCGCGCGGAAAGGGCGCGGTTCACCTGGCGGAATGTCGCGGGCGTGGTGAACCCGGCGAATCCGGCCGACAGGTTGAAGACGAAACTCGATCCGCCGTTGGTGAGCAGGGTGGCCGCCTCGTCGAGAAGATCCGCAATGTTCTGGAGGCTTCCCGTGAAATCGAGGAAGTTGGCCGGGTCGGGATCATCGAGCGACCCGACGGGGAGGATTCCATTCGTAAACTGGTGGTTGAAAACGAGCAGAAGCGCATAGGCCTGGATCGTTTTGGCGTAGCCCCTGATGGCGTTCTGCTGCTCCTGCGTCAGGCTTGCGCTGGTATTCTGGACGGCGGTCATCAGCGTTTCTGCATGGCGCACGGCCTTGTAGCGGGCGAGGAACGTGCGCGTGGTCAACGGGCTGTCCGGAGCCGGCGACGCGCCGAGCCTGCCGAGGAGTTCGCCGGTGTAGCGGGGGTCGTCGCCATTCAGGTTCCAGTACTCGCGTCCGACGATTCCCACGGTGTGGATGTAGTCCTTGAGGTCCTCTCTCAGAATCGACTCGAGGTCCTGGGCGAGGTTGCGAATGTCCTGGAGGCTCGGTGCGGCGCAGGTCACGTCGTTGCAGCCCTGCCCTTCGTTGAAGGTCCCACTTCTGGCGGCGCAGTCGATCTCGTCCGAATCGCGGCAGGTGCCATCGATCAGGCAGCAGGCGCCGTTCGCCGGCGGCGGCGGCGGACAACTGACATCGGTGCAGGCCTGGTCGGTGTTGAAGGCGCCGGTCATCGTGGAGCAGTCGTCGGTAGTGGTGTCGAGGCATGAGCCATCCGGCAGGCAGCAGGCGCCGGTGGCCGGCGGCGGCGGCGGACAATTGACATCGGTGCAGGCCTGGTCGGCGTTGAAGGCGCCGCTCATGGTGGAGCAGTCCTCCTCGGTGGTGTCGAGGCAGGAGCCGCCCGGCAGGCAGCATGCGCCGTTCTGGGGATCCGGTCCATTGGGCATGTTCCCGTCGCAGTCGCCGGCCGCGCCAATGGAAAAGCTCGCCAACAGGATGATTGCAGCGACTCGTTTCATGGGTCTTGCCCTTTCAAGTTGTCAAGTTTTCGCCGGCTTCCTTGAGGGAAGTACAACCGGATGACTCTGATCGGCGGCAGCCGGCATGCGCGATGCTCGGCATGTTCCGAGTCTTCCAGGTCAGCGAGATGCATCTTCATTCATCAGTTCGCTCATTCTCGCCTCAAGTCGGGCGAGGCGTGCCGAGAGTTCGGCGATGCGGGCGTCCTTTTCCGCACGAAGCGCCGCGAGTTCGGCCGCCTGGGACTCAAGCCGACGATGGAGTTCCTGGATGGCCGCGAGTGCGACGCCGTCGGCGTCGATCGTGCTGATGTGCCGGTCGTCATGGCCGACGGCAAAGGCGGCGTGAAAGTCCTGTGCCACGGGTCCGATGTGGCGGATCGATTCGTCGTGGGTTTTGTAATTCCATGTCTGGATGGGAACATCCGCCAGTCGCTTGAGAATCTCGCCCGCGTCTGCGAGGCGGAAGTTCTCCTTGGCGTTGCGATCGCTCAGGTTCTGCCAGGCGCCGTCGCCGGCGGGCAGTTCGACGCCCGTCGAGAGATCATCGCTGGAGTAGAATCGCGCCCCGCCCGAGGCGCGGGCGCTGAAGGTGTTGTTGCCGAAGGAGGTCACGTCGGCGTTGGTCGAGTCGCCCCAGACGAAGGCGCCGTTGTGGTTGGCATGGGCGCGTCGGCCGGCGGCGAAGCTGTCGAGATTGTTGGCCTCGTTGTTTCGGCCGCCGGGGACGACACTGAAGCCTCCGGCAGCCACATTCGTGAGTCCGCCGCCGATCACGCCGCGATCGCCGCTCGCGTCATTGGCCTGTCCGCCGCCAACAAATGCTTCGAAACCGTCGGCGTCGTTGATCTGTCCGCCGCAGATGGTTGAGGCGACGCCGGTTGCGTCGTTGGCGAACCCGCCGCCGACGGTGGCGAGAACTGCTGTCGCGTCGTTACTCTGTCCCCCGGAAATGGTGCAATGGTTTTCGCTGGACTCGTTGCCGGTTCCCCCGCCGACGGTCGCCCCTCTGTCGGTCGCACGGTTGCCTCTGCCTCCCGCGACGGTGGCGAAGTCGCTGTCCGTGGGATCGGCATCGTCGGTGCCGGCGATGTTGTCTCCGCCTCCGCCGATCACGCCGAAATCATCGAACACGCGATTCATCGAGAATTCGTCGTTCGGGAAGGCGCGGCCGCCGCCCGAGATCGTGGCCCCGAGGACGCCGGTGTCGACGAGATTGTCCGGCGACCCGCCGATGAGATTCGGGACTTCCGCCGTCGGCTCGAACCGCAACACGCGCTGGCCGTTGACGCGAATCTCGAACGGCTGATCGTCGATGGTGCCGATGAAGTCCGCGGCGGCGTCGGTGCCGGCGTTGCCGCCGAGCGTCCAGTAGAGGCTGTCGGTGAAGTCGGTGTCGAGGGCGACCACGCCGTCTGTAACGTTCACGCCGTCGCCTGCCGTCACCGTGGCATCGTCGCCCGGAGGTCCCTGCTCACCGGGAAGCCCCGGCGGACCCTGTTCGCCCGGCGGCCCCTGTTCGCCAGGCGGGCCGGGCTGGCCGGCTGGCGGCATCATGTCGTTCGGGTTGGGCGGGCAGGCCTGGCCGCTGAGCACGGCGACGGCCAGAACGGCCAATGCGAATTCGGCGATTCTTTTTCCGGGAGTCATGAAGAGTCCTCCATTCGTTACACGAAGGGCGACCGCATCGCGGACTGGTATCTGTCGAATGATTCTCGACCGTGCGGCGATTTGAGTCAGTGTCGAGCACGGCGATCGGCAATTTGATGCGGATCGAATGCCAGGAACCACCGGGAAGTGCATGGCCGACGGAGTCGACGAGGGCGCCGGATGCCGCGGGAACCCAGGATTCGGTGGTTTCCCTCATTTTACGAGGATGGAGCGTGATTTTCAAAGTAATTCAGGCGAAAAACGGGGCGGTGGGGGCGATTTCGTGGATGGGGCGGGGGTTGAGGAACGCCGGACCTGTCACGAGTGAGTGCCGACTTATTGGCATCTTGGAAGACTGGAACGGGCGCCATCGAATTCCTGCTGCGGGAGATCCCCGGCGGCGCGCCATCCGGCCCGCTGTAGAAGTCGGGTGAGAGGATGCGATTTGATCAGCGGGTCGATATAGTCTCGCGTATGAAAGAACCCCGGAAACTGCCGGTCGTGGAGTCGCGGCCGACCGATCGAACGATCAACCGCGATCTTCGCACGCTGGCGCAGTTCATCCGAATCTACTGCAAGCACAAGCATCCGGAGGCGCCGCGAGTCACCTTTGCGCTCAAGGGGTTCGACCTTGAAGCGCTGCGGCTGACGAAACTGGAATTGTGTGGCGGCTGCGCGAAGCTGCTCGCGCACGCGTTCGTGAAGCGGGCGCACTGTCCGTTCAACCCCAAGCCCGCGTGCAAGCACTGCCAGTCGCACTGTTACCAGCCGGTATATCGTGAGCAGATTCGCGAGGTGATGAAGTTCTCGGGCCGAAAGCTGGTTCTGTCGGGGCGGCTGGATCTGTTATTCAAGCTGCTGTTCTAGCGACACGGGCCGTCGGCGTCGGACGTGATTCATGTGCGATTGGATCGATGAAGAGCTTGATCCTTCGATGAATGTGCAACCCTTTCAGGGTTGGATTCTCGCCTGATCCCCGCCCGCAGGTTGCACCTGCGGCTACTGACATTTGACCCCTGTCGGGCTCAGTTCATCTGATGCGGCCGGCGGGATTCGAACCCGCATGCACCGAATACTCAGTTCGGCGGCTTTGCCATTTTGCCTACGGCCGCGAGTGACCGGGGTGGGAGTCGAACCCACAACCAGTGCGTTCTGAGCGCACCGCCTCTGCCAGTTGGGCTACCCGGTCGATGTACTGTGCGCGGACTCTCCGCGTGCGGCATGACGGTGTCATCCGCGAGGCAGTTTAGTGCGTGGTCAAGCTCCACGAGCGATTCGTCTTCGTCAGCGGTCAGACGTTTTGACTGCCTGATCAACGTCCGCCGGCGAACTCCGCGCATGAAAAAAGCCCGGCGATCCATGGGATCGCCGGGCGTTCGCGACTATTCAAAAGCTCTGTGCTTTCAGGCGCGGACTAAGCGATCCCCCTTTCCGGGAGCGATAGCAAACCGCTAAGCAGGCCTGAAAACTTGAACATCATTGAAACCTCTTCGCCTTTCAACATGTAGATTACCACAGGATTGCGGATAGGCAAGCGAAATCTTGAGCAATGCCATCAGCGCGCGCATCAGTGGACCCATGCCACTGACGATCGCGCGCCGCCCGGCCGGAGCGTGTGACGATGCGATCGCATACACTGAAAGTGACGGCGACGATCGGCGTTTGGGTGGCGCTCGCGGCGGTGGCGCTTCACCGCGCGTCGGTCGTCGAGAAGGGTGATCAGTGGATGGGTCGAAAGTCGGTCGAGGATCGCGTCCGCGAGTTCGGGCCATTGGTCCGCGCCAGGCTCGCGCCCTGCTTCGATCGCGCCGGCGTCGGCTATCCACCGGCGCGCGTGACGCTGGTCGGCCTGAAGCAGGAGAGGGTGCTGGAGGTCTGGGTCTCGGCCCGGGCGGACGGCGCATCGCCCAAGCTGCTGAAGCGGTATCCGATCCTCGGGGCGAGCGGCCGGCTGGGGCCGAAGCTGCGCGAGGGCGACCGCCAGGTGCCGGAGGGGCTCTAGGCCATCGAATCGCTCAATCCAAACAGTGCCTACCATCTGGCATTGCGGGTAAATTATCCGAACCCCGACGATCGGTCTCGCGCGGCGGCCGAGGGGCGCCACAACCCCGGCGGCGACATCATGATCCACGGCGGCGCGCTGTCGATCGGCTGCCTGGCGGTCGGCGACGAGGCGGCGGAGGAACTGTTCGTGCTCGCGGCCGAGACGGGGATTGAGAACATGCGGGTGATCCTGTCGCCCGTGGACTTTCGCGTGCGGGCGCTGCCGGCGGACCTGGAGGAGATGCCGCCGTGGATGGTCGGGGTGTACGAGGAAGTGGGCCGGGCCCTGGCGGTCTATTCGAATCAGGAAATCTAGGCGGGGTTCGGGTCGCGAGATCTTTCTCAAAATCAGTTCGAAATCGGGGACGCGATTCGTTGGAAACGGGATTCGGCCGCGTTAAGATGTTAGCGTTCACATTCCGCGAGCCGTTTGACATGATGCGGGGCCTTCCGATCCGGGCATTCGACCGGAGCCGTGGAGATTGCCTCCATCCTTTTTTTGACCGGAGGAACTGGAAAGATGAGTTCATTCAATCTCAAGGACCGGCCGACGATCGCCCGCCGGCTGGCACGGGTGGTTGCGACCGGCATGGTCATGGTGGTCGTCGCCGTCGGCTCGTTGGAAGGAGCCACGTTCAAGATTCGATTGCAGGAGGGCACGCCGCCGCCGGGGCTGACCGATGGCGTTCAGTTTCTCGATCAGATTTCCATCACCAACAACGGGCAGATTTACTTCGGCGGCGATACGACGGCAGCCAGCGCCGACGAGTTCTTCTACAAGGCGACGCTCAAGCCGTTCAGTGCGACGCTGGTCGCGCGCGAAGGCGACGCCATTCCCGCCCAGGCGGGCATCACGTTCGGCGCGTTTGACGCGGTCAACGGGATGAACGAGAACGGCGATTTCGTCTTCGTGTCGGCGTCGCAGCCGGGGCCGCTCGATGTGATCGGGCTGAACGGTTTGCAATACCTCCGCGCCGGCGGCACGTTTAACGGCGAGGCGGTCAACTCGTTTCACCATCCGCAAATCGACGGGGCGGGCACCCCGTGGTATCTCGCGGACCTCGGGCCGAACAGCGCGACGGACATCTCGCTCTTTCACGGTAACACGCTTCTGTTTCGCGAAGGCGGTATGGTCGATGGCGTTCCGATTGCCACCATCGTCACGTCGGAGTCAACTTCCGGTTCGAATTTTCGCGTGAATGAGGCCGGAGACTACATGATCGTCGTCGATGACGGCGACGCCCAGGGCCAGGACGTGCACATCATCATGAATGGTGACAACATCCTCGAATCGGGCGATCTCATTCCCAACGCCGGCATTGTGTACTGGTTCAACCAGATCGGCATGACGGCCGATGGAAGCCACTGGTTCGTTCAGCTCTCCTATCCTTCCGAATCCAACCCGCAGTTCGCGGGCAATGAGGCATTCATCCTCGACGGGACGACACTGCTCATCGAGCAGGGCCAAGGCCTCGGCGACGGCCTCCTGGTCGGCACCATTCAGACCGGCGATGTGAACAAGGACGGGCACTGGATCGTGCGGGTCGATCTTGCAGGCACCGGCACAGGCCAGGACGCAATCATCATCGACGGACAGATCGTCGCGCGGACGGGAGATCCGGTCGATGCGAACTTCAACTGGGGATCGAGCATCGGATTCATCAACGACATCCGATTGAACGACTGCGGCGCGATCGCGCTGATCGCCGACCTCGTGCCGTCAGCCGGCGGATCTGCCGTGGAGACGCTGCTCACCGGCAGCATGTTTGATGATGGCGACGTCAACGGCGACGGCGCGGTCGATGAGAATGACTGGGATGCCTTCGTCGATGCACTGATCAACGACGCGGCGCCGGTGTGCAACGTCTGGCGGGCGGACATCAACGAGGATGGCTTCGCGGATGGCCGGGATGTCGGGCCCTTTGTCGAGGCGATCCTGCCGTGACGCGGCGCCGCTGACGCCCGCGGCTGCAGCCCGGCGCGGATGCGGACGAAATTGAATTGAATCGTTCAAGCGACGGTCGCGTCTGTGCGGCCGTCGCTTTTTTTGTCATGACTGGCGGGCGCGGGCGACGTTCCCACTCACGGACGAATGCGACTATGATGCGCGGCCGTGAAACGATCAGGCGATCGCGATTGATGCCCGGCGAAGCTTGCCGGGGACGATCGCAGACTGGAGAACTGGAGATGAGGTATCGAATCCGGCAGGCGGGGTTCTGGACTGCGGGCGTGGTGATTGCGGTGACGCAGATCGGCTGCGGCTCGCCGGGGCGCGTCGCGGAGCTGGTGGAGGCCGATGCGGCGGTCGAGGCGGGCGCGTGGGGCGAGCGTGTGGTGTACCTCGACGTGCGATCAGCCGACGCATATGCGGCGGGTCATGTCAACGGTGCGGCATCCGTCGATCCGGCTGCGTGGAAATCGGCGAGCCTGGATGTGAATGAGGGGCTTGAGAATGTCGCGGCTTGGGAATCGCGAATCGGCGCCGCGGGTGTGGGGAATTCAGATCGCGTGCTCATCTACGACGGCGGCGAGATGGCGAACTCGGCACGAATCTGGTTCATCCTTCAGCACTTCGGCCACGAGCGAAGTTCGGTCGTGAACGGCGGCTGGCCGGCGATGAAAGCGCAGGCCGAGGGCGGCAAACTCACGTTGTCGAACGCATTGTCTGCGCCTGCGCCGAGAAAGTTTTCGGCGCGTGTGTCATCGGATGCGCCGGTCTCGATGCTGGATCGTGCGGCGGTGCGCGAGGCGATCGAGTCGGGTCGCGGTCGGGTGGTCGATGCGCGGCAGCCGAGCGAGCATGCAGGCGACGAAAAGCACGCCAACCCGCGGGGCGGTCATCTGCCCGGCGCGGTCAACATTCCGCACACGGCGCTCCTGACGGCCGACGGGCGGTTGAAATCGCCGGAGGAATTGGCGGCGATCTTTGAAGCGGCGGGCCTGAAGAAGGGCGAGCCGCTGATCACGCACTGCGAAAGCGGTGGGCGATCGTCGCTGGAGGCACTGGCGGCGGTACGGGCGGGGTACGGCCCGGTGAAGAATTACTACCGGAGCTTTTCGGATTGGTCGAAGGACGAGGCGTGTCCGGTTGAGCGGAAGTGATGGGAGCTGGCGTCAACGATTTCGCGGTGGTTCGCGCGCCGTGAAATCGCCGGAGGGACTCGGATGGCTGAAGCCGATGCAACGTTGAACGATTTTCTCGATCGCCTCGCCTCGCGTGCGGCCACGCCGGGGGGCGGCGCTGCGAGCGCGCTGGTCGGAGCGGCGGCGGCGGCGCTGTGCGGCATGGTGGGGCGGCTCAATGACAAGAAGGACGGCACGCCGGGGCCGCTGCATGGATCGATCACATCGGCCGACGCGCTCCTGTCGGACATGAAGCGGCTGATCGACGACGACATGCGCGCATTTTCGCGACTCATGGCGGCGTGGAAGCTGCCGGCGGATTCGCCCGGTTCGGCGGACGCGAAGCAGGCGGCGACGATCGAGGCGACGGAATCACCGATCGAGATCATGTCGAAGGCCTCGTTCGTGATGAAGCTGGCGATGATCGGCTTGGAGAAGTCGAAAAAGGGGTGCCTGTCTGACGCGGGCGTGGCGGCGATCCTCGCGCACGCGGCGCTGGAGGGGGCGCGGCTGAATGTGCTGATCAACCTGCCGGGCATCGAGGACCCCGCGCGGCGCGAGGAGCTTCACACCCGGTGCGAATCGCTGCATGTCAGCGCTGCGGCACTTCGGCGCGAGGTGGACGCAGTCCTGGCGGAGAAGTACGGCGGCCCGGCGTAGGCGGCAGGAGCGGATGAAGGTGAATCAGCAATGGTTGCATGGGCCCGAGGAGGGAGTGGCCTCCTCGAACCCATGCATAGGGAAGGTAGGGAGCTGTTTTCGTGCGCCGGTGTTTTACCGTCGCACGATTGATTCGGTTGCACGACGCGCAGCTTTCGCGGCGTCGGACGCACAACAGTTCGGCGTATTCTCAATGTGGCTGCCACCAGCATGTATGTCGTTGTGCGGGTCGCTTATTGCGTCACACCCCGGCGGGGATGGGGTCGGAAGGATTACGCAATATATTCATCCGATTATTGGCATCACCCATCTGTCGGGCAAGTCCCGCTCTTGTAAATCCTCAAATTTTTCCGACGGCGGCGTTCGGCACCTCCCTGGCACGGGAGATTTCGGCGGAGCCGCGTCGTTAATTCGATCACAGGAATGGGCACACGGTTCGGCGGCGCGGCGCTTCGGAAGCGGGTGATGGGGTACTTATGAAGTTGAGTCACATTCTTTTTGCGGCGTGCACGCTGCTCCTGCTTTCCTTGACGGCTTACATGGGGTTGGAGGTGGACGGGCGCACGGGGTACGCGCGTCATTTCATGCTCGGCGTGCTTTCGGGCCTTTTTACCTGCTTCGTCCACGTCATCTATTTCATGTACTTCGTCGTTCAGCAGAAGATCATGGCCGAGGCGATCCTCCACCATGGCTTGGACGCCGGATTCGCCCCGCGGGTTCAAAAAATGAAGTCCCGGGCGCTGATGTGGTGCATGGCGGGATTCGTCGCGATTCTCACGACGGCCGGTCTGGGCGGCGCGATCGACGCGTCGGGGGTCTCGGCCCGGATGCATCAATATGCGGCGTTCATCACCATCGCGGTCGAGGCGGTGGTCTTCTACGGCCAGATCGTGCTCCTGGGCGATTATCGAGAGCTGTTTCGCGAGGCGTTCAACGAATAGGGCAAGCTCACGGAGCGAAAGATCACCCATCGCGATGCGAAATCGGGCAGCCGCGTTTGACCAGCATTTCCGGACGTTTCTATAATCCTTCGTGTGACACTGAACCTCGCAACATCGGCCGGTGCACGACGACGTCGATCGGCGTTCGTCGGGCTTTTCTCATCTCTACTCATTTTGTCTGGTTCTTCGCCGTGGCGTGGAAGCCAATCCGCCGGCGCGGATGAGCCGGCTGCCAAGTCCGGCGCGACCACCCAACCGGCCTCGGACGCGGCCAAGAAGGCGACGGGCACGCCGGAGGAGCAACTGCGCGCCGCGCGGGAGCACCGGCTGTACGGACGATACGACGAGGCGGCCGCGATCTGCGACGAACTGGTAAAGCTCCCCAAACTTTCCGTGGCGGCCGCATGTGAGCGGGCGCAGATCGATCTCGAGCGCGGGGCATATCCTGAGGGACTCGAGCGACTCACGACGACTTCCGACGTCGGGGCGCGGTCGGCGCTCTGGCTGGCGACCAGGGCGGCGCTGCTGGCGGAGACGGGCGACTATGAGGGCGCCGTTCAGGCCAATCGCGCGGCGATGAAGATCGAAGATGAGTATCCGCGGGCGGCGTGGCAACTCGGCCAGGCGCTGGAGCGGCTCGGCCGGACGAAGGAGGCGATCGAAGCGTATCGCGTCTTCGAAGATCGCATGACTGGAACGCAGCTGCCGGACGACGCCGAGCGACTGACGTATCTTGGACTCGGGTTCTATCGTTACTCGGTGCTGAAGAGCAAGAACCTGGTGCAACGCACGCGGCATGTCCTTAATGAGGCCTACGGCACGGCGGTCGACTATATCGATGCGCGGTACTGGCCGGCGCGGCTGGCGGCGGGCAACCTGCTCCTGGAGAAGCACAACCTACCCGACGCCCGTGAGGAGTTCGGCAAGGTCCTAGCGCAGAATCCGTATGCGGCCGACGCGATGGTCGGCCTCGGCCGATCTCATCTGGAGGAGTGGGAGTTCGATCAGTGCGAACAGCAGGCCTCTGCGGCGCTGGAAGTGAACGCCAATCATGTCGGCGCGATCGTGTTGCTCGCGAATCTGCGGATGACCGAGCGTAAGTATGAAGAGGCGGCGACGCTGGCCGAAAGGGCGCTGGCGGTCAACCCGCGTTATGAAGAAGCGCTCGGCGTGCTGGCGGCGGCGAAGACGCGACTCGGCGATGCAAAATCGGCCGAGGAGCTGGCGTCGCGGGTGCGGGCGTTCAATCCCGAGCCGGCCAAGTTTCATTTCGCGCTGGGCGAGTGGTTGTCGGCCGGGCGGCAGTTCGCTGAAGCCAGGGGGCACTTCGAGAAGGCGATCGAGATCGCGCCGTACTGGCCGGAGCCTCGAACGAGTCTCGGGCAGCTTTACATGGAGACGGGCGACGAGGCGGACGCCCGCAAGATGCTCGAGTCGTCGTTCGAGCTCGACGGCTTCAACCAGCATACGTTCAATGTTCTGGGGCTTCTGGACCAGGTCGACAAGTTCTCGCAGATCGAAAGCGACCACTTCATCGTGAAGTACAGCAGCGAGGAGGACGCCGTCGTCGCGCCGTACTTCTCCCGCACGCTCGAATCGCTGCATGACGATGTCTGCCGCGATTTCAAGTTCACGCCGACCGAAAAGACGATCATCGAACTCTTCCCGGATCACCAGGGCTTCAGCGTGCGCATCACCGGCCGGCCGTTCATCGGGACGGTCGGCGCCTGCACGGGTCGTGTCATCGCCATGGCAGCACCGCGCGGGCGGCCGCCGTTCGGGCGGTTCAACTGGGCGAGTGTGCTTCGGCATGAATTCACGCACACCGTGACGCTGGCGGCCACCGGCAATCGGATTCCGCACTGGTACACCGAGGGGCTCGCGGTCTATGAGGAGAAGTCGCCGCGCTCGTGGACGTGGAAGCAGCTTCTCACCGACGCGGTTCGGCGCGACCGGCTCTTCACGCTCCAGACCGTGGACTGGGGATTTGCGCGGCCCCGGCGGCCGGACGATCGCACGCTGGCCTACGCCCAGAGCGAATGGATGGTGGAGTACATCATCGAGCGGTGGAAGTACGACGCGGTGCTCGATTTGCTCACGGCGTTTCGCGACGGCCTGTCGCAGAAGGCGGCATTCGAGAAGGTGCTGTCGCTTGCGCCTGAGGCGTTCGATTCGGACTTTCGCGCGTGGGCGGCGAAGGAGGCGGCGAAGTGGGGCCTGCCGGTCGGCGAAGTGCCGAATCCGGAGGAGCTTCAGAAAAAACTGAAGGAGTCGCCGGATGATCCGGAACTGCTGGGCAAGATGGCGCAGGCGTATCTGCTCGACAGCGATGTGAAGCGGGCGCGGCAGATGGCGCGGCGGGCGCTCAAGCGCGACAAGAAGCAGCCGCTGGCGCTGGAAGTGATGTGCCACCTGCTTGTCGCGAAGTCGCTGGCGGAGGAGAAGGAAGCGGATCGGCGCGAGTTCATGGACGAGGCGACGCCGTTCATTCAGAGACTGCTGACCGTCGCGCCCGAGAACCCGACGGCCATCAAATACATCGCCTACGTCGAACAGTCCGAGGAGCAATGGACCGAGGCGATCAAGCGCTTCAAGCAGTATCAGGAGCGCATACCGGAGGATCCGGATTCTTACCGCCGACTCGCGGCGATATATCTTCGCCGCGGCCAGTTCGGCCAGGCGCTCGTGCAACTCGAGGGCCTCTTCCGGCTGTCGGAGGATGAGCCGGCGGTGGCGCGGCAGGTCGCCCGGCTGTACGAAGAGCGAGAGGAGTGGGCGACGGCGGCCGACTGGTATTACAAGGCCATAGAGATCGATCCCTATCATCCGGACACCCACGGCGCGCTCGGCGACGCGCTGCTTGCGAGCGGCCGGCTCGCGGAGGCGGAGCGAGAGTTTCAGGTCGTGGTGACGCTGCTGCCCGATGAGCCCATGGGTTATGAGGGGCTGAGCCTGGTTTTTGAAAAGATGGGAAACCGCAGCAAGGCGAGGACGTATCTGAAGAGGGCTGAATCGCTGGGTGGGCGACGCGAGCACGATCATGAACACGACGACGGTCATGATCATGAGGGCGATTGAGCGGTGACCGCGTCGGGGTGGGCGAAAGGCCGACCGAATTCAAATCGGTTGAAAGTGAAATACTGAGAGCCGGCCCCGGAAATCGATGTGTCCGCGGCGCGGAATCGCGGCATCGGTTCGGTCGCGCGGTCCTTTTCGTCAGGGGTTCGGGGTGCTAGAATTCTGGAGGGCCGGGGACCCCAGAAATGCGCATGCGGCGGCTGTCGGCAGGCGGTCCGGAGCGACTATGGATATCAGCGGTTTTCAGCAGGTCATTGAAACGATGTACTCGGCCAAGGACCGCAAGCGGGGATCGTCCGCGACGTTTCTGTGGCTGATGGAAGAAGTCGGCGAGCTGGCGACGGCGATCCGCGAGGGATCGCATGAGGAAAAGGAAGGCGAGTTCGCGGATGTGCTCGCATGGCTGGCGACGCTCGCGAACGTCGAGGGGATTGACCTCCAGAAGGCCGTCGGGAAGTACACGCAGGGTTGCCCCGGGTGTCATAAGATGGTCTGCGAGTGCCACCACGAAAAGCCGTAGCGCGGGGGCGAGGCGGGATTCATGTTCGGCAATGGCGTGCGACCGGGGTCGGGGCGGGATTGTTGAATCCCGCGGAAATGGTTGCCTGCACGATATGAGCATTTTCGCGAGACAATTCGATCGGGGCTGTTTCAAGCGCCGCGCCGCGCTCGCGTGCCTGTTCGCATTGATCCTCGGCTCCGCGTCGGACGCATCGGCGCAGGTCAAGGGACGATTTCGGCGCGTGGGGCTCTTCGAAGGGTCCAATCCGATTGTTCGGGCGGGCGCGACATCGTTCGTCGAAGTCGAGTTCGCGTGGACGGGCACCCAGGCATTCCAGGGAGAGGCGCGGGTGTCGCGGCAGGATCGCGACGGCGACGTGGTCGTCTCGGCGCAGGAGGTCGGGCTCACGCCGGACGGCGCCTGGAAGCCGGTTCAAATCTACTTTTTTCCGACATCGGTCGGCGTCGACAACGTGATAAAGGTTCGCCTCTTCGATGAAGAGGGAACGATGGTCAAGATCATCACCGACGTCGGCGATTCGGTCACCGAACTGGAATCGCCGCCTTTCACCGACCAGCCCATCCCCGACGGGCTGCTGATCATCGACCTCAGTTCGAAGCGGCTGCCCCATGTGCTCGGCCTCGATACCGGGCGCAGCGTTCGGGTCGAGTTCTGTCCGCGACTGGTTCGCTCGCTTGCTCCTCGCGAACTGCCGAACGAGTGGCAGGGGCTTGAGGCGGTGGATGCAATTGTCTGGGATGACGCCGACCCGGTGGACGTTTCCGATCGACAGCTTGATTCGCTGATCAAGTGGGTTGAGAACGGCGGATCGCTCCTCATCACCTCGGGCAGAAACTGGCAGATGCTGGCGGGGTCGACACTGGCCGAACATCTGCCGGTCAAGATCACGGGGTCAAGCGAAGTCCAGGAGGTTCAGGAGTTCACCGGCGGAATCGTCAAGAACGAAGTCTATTCCGCGGCGCTGAGCAAGCGCTATCGCAAAAAGCCGGTGATCCGCTCCGAGATGCGGCCGCAGGCCGGGGCGATCGGCATTCCGTTTGATTCGAAAGGGCTGTCGCCGATTGCGTACCGTCGGGCGCTCGGGCGCGGAAATCTGACGTTTGTGGGCGCCTCTTTGCGGGAACTGCTCCCGCCGCCGTCGAAGGCGATCGGGTTTCTTGAGGGTTCGCAGGACGTCAAAGATGCCCAGGCCTCCCGCATTCAGGAGTTTCAGGACATCTGCGACAAGGTCGTTGCCCTGAACTTTCTGGCACTGCCCAAATCACAATCGTCCGACTATCCGGCGATGAGCACCAACCTGTTCGAACAGCTCTCAAGTTCGATCAGCTTCAAGGGGCTGGGATTCGCCTTCCTGATGTTCGCGATCCTGTTCGCCGTGGCGTACATCATCTCCGCCATCGGCTCGCACATGTATCTCAAGCATCGCGACATACCGCAGCACAGCTGGTCGGCCTTCGCGATCGTGAGCCTGCTGGCATCGGTGATCGGCCTCGGCATGGTCTGGACACTCCGCGGCCTGACGACGAAGGTGCGGCAGACGACGGTGATCGACTCCCACGCGGGCATGAACTACGGCTGGGGCATGTGTCTCTTCGGCGTGAAGACGCCGGATCACACGCGATTGAACCTGCGACTGCCGTCGGGCTACGAATCGACTGAGCCGGGGCTCCTGCGCGCCCTGCCGCGATCGACGAATCGAGACGAGGAGGCGACGTTCGTTGCGTCTGACACCTATCGGGCGGAATTGCATGGGACGCAGCTTGCGGGTGTGCCGGTTCGTGCGACGCTGAAGGAGTTCTCCGGCCGCTGGCATGGTCCGATGACCGGGTCGCTGGATGCCCGGCTGGTGGTTCCGCGCGGCGAGACAGTTCGGTTCGGCGAGGGCAGCTACATCCACAACAACACCGGCGTCACGCTGGAGGATTGCTGGATTTTCGAAGGCCGGCAGGAAATCGCGGGCGAAGCGGGCGTCGTGACCACCCGATGCCTCAGGCTCGGCACGCTGGAGAAGTCGGGTGAGGATTCAATGCTCGACGGACCGACGCTGCATCGCCGACTCTATTTCGCGCCGAGGTCCGCCGACGCCGATCCCGATGCACCGTTGCTGCCCTACCCGGAGACGCGCTTCAATCTGAAGACCATTATGGGCGACTGGCGACGCGGGCTGAGCAACTGGTCGCTGACCGGCGACAACTCAACCCAGCAGGTTCAGTTGAGCGCGACCCAGGAATACGACCTGATCAAGCTGCTTTCGTTCTTTGATCTCAGTGACATGGCGGACACGAATCGAATCCGCCTGAGTCGATCATACGGCCGCGTCCTCGATTGTTCGCACCAGGTGACGCAGGAGACGGCCATTTTGATCGGCTATTCGTCGGAACCGTCGCCGGCGAAGCTGGAGGTGAACGGATCGGTCAAGGCGCCGGAGAAGAGCATCACGATTTATCGATTTGTGATTCCGGTCGAACGGCCGCGGGGAGCGGAGGGTGAACCCTCCTCCGGAGACAAGCGTGATAGTACAGACGATTAACCTGACCAAGCGCTATGGCAAGCTGGTGGCACTGAACGGCCTGCACCTCAACATCGAGGAGGGCGAGTGCTTCGGCTACATCGGCCCGAACGGCGCCGGCAAGACCACGACGATTCGCATCCTCGCGACGCTGCTTCAGCCGACCTGGGGCGAGGCGAAGGTCTGCGGCTACACCGTGGGATACGAGTCGCGCATCATCCGGCCGCTCATGGGCTACGTGCCAGACTTCTTCGGCGCATACGAAGACATGGTGGTGCAGGAGTACCTGGAGTTCTTCGCCGCGGCGTACAACATCCAGGGCGATCAGCGCCGCCGGGTGGTGGGCGACGTGCTGGAACTGACCGATCTCGCCTACAAGCGTGACGCGCTGGTGGACAGCCTTTCGCGCGGCATGAAGCAGCGCCTTTCGATCGCCCGTGTGCTTCTTCACGATCCGAAGGTGCTCTTCCTCGACGAGCCGGCCAGCGGACTCGATCCGCGCGCCCGAATCGAAATGCGCGAGCTGCTCAAGGAGCTTCGGCGCATGGGCAAGACGATCATCATCAGCTCGCACATTTTGCACGAGCTGGCGGAGCTGTGTACCACCATCGGGATCATCGAGCGGGGCGAGTTGCTCTATAAGGGATCGATCAGTGAGATCGTCCGCCGTACGAAGATGGGCACGACGGTCGAGCTCAAGGTGGGAGACCGCCAGGCCGAGGCGATGGCCGTCGTTCAGCAGTTGGAACCCGTGGCGTCGGTCACCTCGGACGATGGCTATGTGCGGGTGACGATGAAACAGGAGATGCACGATTTCGGATTCCTGGCGTATGCCCTTTTGAAGGCCAAACTGCCGCTTCAGGAGATTCGCGAGGAGCAGGTGAACCTCGAAACCGCGTTTATGCGGTTTACAAAGGGGATCGTGCAGTAGCAGCCGCCCCCAGCGGCGCGGCCCAATTCGGGGGTCGGCGTGAGCGAGCCCCGGTCGGCTCGATTGATGAAGATGAGGCCCGCGACAGGTGGCGCGGGCGTCGGCACATCAATCGGAACGCCATCAAGGGTAGAGGATAGAGTCATGACTTCGCAGTTGAGTAAGTATTGGGCGCGCGGCGCGGTTGCGATCGCGCTGGCATTGGCAGTCGTCGGGCAGAGGGCCGCGACGGCTCGGGCGGAAGACGGGGACAAGCCGGGCGAAACCGCCGATTCGAAGGAGGTTCAGCTTCCGGATATCGGCGTTCGAATGACCCCGGCCATCATGAGCGCCATGACGTACCGCTTTTCCGAGATGATGCGAACCCAGCTCGATCTCGATGACAAGCAGCGCGTCGATGTCGAACAGATCATGCAGACCCACATGGCGAAGCTGGTGAACAACAACGCCGAGATCGGCCGCGAGGCGATCGAGATGATGATGGCGACCATGATCCGCAACGACGGGAGGTTCCCGAAGGAAGACGCGGTCAAGTTCGCCAAATTGATCAAGCCGCTCATGCCGGGGCTGCGGGAATACTTCACGAACACCTCGACCGAAATCGGCCAGAAGCTGAATTTCAAGCAGCGCCTGGAGTTTGGCACCCAGATGGGCGTCGTCATGGGCGGGCTGTCGATGTTCGAGAAGCGCATGGATCGCTGGGAAGAGGGCAAGGTCAGCGACAACGCCAACCCGTTCTGGGATCCGGGCGACCGGGATCCGGACGCCGCGGAGACGCCCGCCGATCCGAACGAACATCCGGATCACCGTCGGGCGCGGCTCGAGGTCGAGCGCTGGACGTCGTGGGAACTTCGCATCGACGACGGCTGGGACGAGTACCTCAAGCGCGCTTCGGATCACTACGAATTCGACGAAACGCAGAAAACCAGCGGCGAAAACGTCCTCAAGCAGTGCAAGGAGCGTGCGGCCGCCATCAAGTCGCCGGAGTGGCACGAGAAAATCAAGAAGAATCGCATCGCCCGCCGCCTGACGCGCCGCGCGAACGACATCATCGGCGACGGTCCGGTCGGCTTTAACCTGGAGCGCGATTACAACAAGTTGCGGCAGCCTCTGCTCGATCTGGACGAGGAGTTCAAGCGCCGGATCGACGAGTTGCCGACCTCAAAGCAGCGCGAGGCCGCGAAGCAGAAGGCCCGGAAGTTTCTGGTTGAACACGGGATGGAACAGCCCCCGGTTTAGGCGGTTAGGCAGACCCCGCGTGAATCCGAACGATGTGGGGCCTGATGACGAACGGATGGCGTCGGCGCCATCGGCTGGAGTAAGCGACATTGAATGCCGTTCTTCGTGATCTGGGACACTGGTTCTGGCGACTCGTTCCGGCGAATCCGATTCTCGTTCGCGTCGTGATGGCGGGCGGCCGTCGGGAGCGGCATTTCTGGATTCGACTGCTTTACCTGGCCGTTCTCGGTGTGATGACGATCGCGGGCGTCGTGATGACGCACTCGGGAGGCGGGGCGTCGCTGGCGGAGCTGGCGAAGAACGCGACGATCGTCTTCAAGTGGGTCTCGCTCATCCAGCTTGCGATGGTCTGTGTGCTGGCGCCGGTATTCGCGGCGGCGGCCATCACCCAGGAAAAGGATTCGCAGACCTACAACATCCTGCTGTCGACGCCGCTGACGGATGCGCAAATCGTCCTCGGCTCGCTTCTGAGCCGTCTCTATTTCGTGATCGTGCTTCTGATCGCAGGCATTCCCCTGTTCTGCATTCTGATGGTCTATGGCGGCGTGACGGGCGACAAGATCGCGGAGACGGTCGCGCTCTCCGCCGCGACGGCGCTCCTGACCGGCACGCTGGCGATCGTCATCAGCGTGGTCAAGATCGGCACCGGCCGTACGATTTTTTCGTTCTACCTGGCCATCGCGTTCTACCTGATCACGGTGTACGTGCTCGCGGCCCAACCTGCGCTCATTCCGTCCGAATCGATACCGTCGCCGGGCCAGTCCGATCGCATGAGCTGGCTCGCGCCATTTCAACCCTTCCTCGCGCTCAAGTGCGTATTGGGCGAGACGCCGGCGCCTGAGTTCGGTTCGGTATCTCACTATGGCTTCCCGTTCTCGTACCTGCTTTCCTACCCGCAGCAGAGCTTCGTGACGATGTCCGTGGTCGGGTCGTCGCTGCTGATCGGATTCAGCCTCTTCTTCGTCAGACGCGGTGAGAAGGAGGGCGAGCCGACGCTCTTCTCCCGGCTATTCCGACGCGGAAACGGCGAGGGCGGCGCGGAGAATCTTCAGCGATCGGCCGGCGAGGACGCGGACATCCGCACCCGGAAGCCGCGAAATGTGCTCAAGAATCCCATCGCCTGGCGTGAATCTGTGACCGGCGCGGCGGCCGGCGGCGGCGCCGTCACGCGATACTCCCTTTTCGGAGTGGGCATGATTCTGGCACTCGTGCTGGTGATTGCATACTCGAAAGGTTCGCTGACCATCCCCGAGGTGCGCGGCTGGCTCTTTACGCTCATCGTGATCGAGACATCGATGGCCCTGTTCATCGCCACCACGACGGCCGCAACGTCAATGACGCGCGAGAAGGAATCCAACACGATTGAGCTGGTCCTCGCGACGCCGCTCACCAGTTCGAGCATCATCCGCGGCAAGATCCAGGGACTCGTGTATGCGGCCGGTCCGCTTCTCGTGGTGCCGTATGGAACGGTTCTGGTTTTCGTCTTGCGTGACTTGTTCGCCGGCAAGCTGTTCAAGGACGCGGTGGTGAACTGGGAGACGCTCATTTCGATGCCGGTGGTGCTGATCGCCTTCACCATGTTCGCGTGCATGATGGGCCTTCGTGCGTCGATCAACGAGAAGAAGACGATCTCGGCGGTGTTCAACGCGATGGCGTGGGTGCTGGCGGTCTTCGGGTTCAGCTCGTTTTGTCCCTACGGCGTGCTGAATTCCAACACGGACGCGATGTTCTCGGCCATCTTCATGCCGGTTTCACCGTTTTACGCGCTGAGCGCCATCATCAATCCCGAAGCGACGCTCGGCCTGACGGGCGCCGGCGCCGCGGGACAATTGGCGGCGTGCCGCGTCGCGACACTGGCGGCGTCGATCGGCGTGGCGGGCATCTACTTCCTGATCGGCTGGTCGCTGCACAGCAACATGGTGCGATCGTTCGACATGACGATTCGAAAGCAAACGGCGTAAGCCAAGGGTACAGGCGAACGACATTTTCAGCGGCATGTGGAGGCGGCGTCTCACGTAGGCGGTATTCGCATCTGTGCCGACCGTCGGCATTCGGCCTCGCCGTTTAGCCGCCGCCCGTCAGGGCGACGGTGAAGGTGATGCGGGGTCAGCGCCCGGGAGATCGCCGGGCAGTCGTCGAATCGATTTGTTCGACCGCACCTGTCAGCATCTCACGTGCCTTTCATTTCGAATGCCGAAATGCTGTCACCCTGCCCCTTTGGGGATGGGCTAAGCAAAAAGGCCCGCGCCGGTCGGCGCGGGCCCTTGCTGAATATCAACTAATCTTATCGCTGATCAATCAGTTCCGTTCCTGATCGACTGATCGATCGTCGCCGAACCGACTGAAATCAGGCCGTCGCCACCTGGACCCGCCGGTGGCTCGGATCCGATTGAATCATCTGCTCATGCGTCGCCTTGTCCTCGCCGAAGCGAACCAGTCTCGCCGAATTGAACACGACGACGAAGCTGGAACCCAGATGGAACGCCGCCGCGACAGTCGGCGAAATGATGTCAAACGCGCCCAGTGCCATGACGGTGATGACGAAGAGCACGCCGAACACGAGATTCTGAACGACAACGCGTCGCGTTGCGCGACTCAGGCGAATGAGGAACGGAATCCGCGTCAGGTCGTTGTTCAGGAGCGCGATCGACGCCGACTTGATCGCCACGTCGCTGCCCGCGGCGCCCATCGCCATGCCAAGATCGCCGGCCGCCAGCGCCGGAGCGTCGTTCACGCCGTCGCCGACCACCATCACGCGGTGGCCCTGGCGGCGCATCGCCTCGACCAGGTCCAGCTTCTCCTGCGGCAGACAATCCGCCTTGTACTCGGTGCACGCCATCTCGGCGGCGACGCGCTTGGCGACGGCCGCCCGATCGCCTGTCAGCATGGCGACGCGGCGAATGCCGATCTCGCGAAGCTCCTCAACCGCGCCGCGAGCGGCGGAGCGCGTTCGATCTTCGAGGCCGACCATGCCCATGATCTGATTATCCTGCGCCACGAAGAGCTGGCTCATGCCTTCGGTCTGGGCAATCGCGTCGTTCATGGCGGCCGTATCGATCCCCATCTCCTTGAGGAATGTCTGCCGGCCGACGAGGACGCGGCGGCCGTTGATTTCGGCGACGACGCCCTTGCCGGGAACTTCCTCAAACTTGGTGGGTTCGTGATAGACAATGTTGGCTTCGCGGGCGATGTTGAGCAGCGCTCGGGCCGCGGGGTGGTTACTGTTCTGCTCGGCGGAGGCGGCGAGCAGCAGCAGGTCGGCTCCATCAACGTTGGGCGCCGGGATGAGCCGGGTGACCGAGAGTTCACCCGTTGTCAATGTGCCGGTTTTATCGAAGATGACGGCCGTCAATCGGCCGGCGCTCTCAAGGTGCGACACGTTCTTGATCAGAATGCCGAGGCGGGCGGCGCAGCTGAGTCCGGCCACCATGGCGGTGGGCGTTGCCATGATGAGGGCACAGGGGCAGCTCGCAACGAGCATGGCGATGGCCCGCTGGATGCCGTTGTCGTCGCGCGTGAAGAAGAGCACGAGCGCGGCGAGCATGAGCACCACCGGCGTGTACCAGATCACGTACTGGTCGATCAGACGCATGATGGGAATGCGGGTGCGTTCGGCCTGGAGAATGAGGTCCTGCACCTGGCCGAGGGTGGTTTCGTCGCCAACCTTGGTGACTTCGATTTCGAGCACGCCGGTCAGGTTGGTGGTGCCGCTGAAGACGGTGTCGCCGATGCGCTTGTCAATCGGAAGCGATTCGCCGGTGATGTTGGCCTGGTTGACGGTGGAATCGCCCTTGGCGACGCGGCCGTCGCAGGGGATGTTGTCGCCGGGCCGGACGCGGACGACCTGCCCGCGCTGAAGCGCGCCGGCATCGATCTCGCGTTCGCCGCCGGACTCAACGAGGCGGGCGGTCTTCGGCGTGAGCTTGATCAGGTCCTGAATACTGGCGCGGGCGCCGATTGCGGTTCGCGTTTCGACCAGTTCTGAAAGCAGCAGAAAGAATCCGATCACGCCGGCGGCGCGGTAGTCGTTGGTGGCAATGGCCGCGACGATGGCGAGGGCGACGAGTTCGTCCATGTGCATGTGGCCGGTGAGCAGATTCTTGAGCGCCTGCCAGAGAATGCGTGTGGCCAGGAGAAGGGCTCCGACCATCGCGGCGAGGTTCATGTGGAACGCATACTGAAATTCCGGCGCGTGCTGCGGATCGACGAAGAGATAGACGAGCTTCTGGCCGAAGCTGAGGTCGCGGATGACGTCGCCGCTGGTGTCGAGGGCGGGACTGAAGAGCTGCACGAGGTAGCTCGTGACAATCAGGATGCCGCCGAGCAGCGTGACGAAGAGCCAGAAGTTGGCGGACTTGGCCGAGCTGACGGATTCATGGGCATGATCATGGAAGTGATCGTGTCCATGGTCGTGATCATGATGGTGATGGTGATGTTGCGCCTCGGCGCCCTTGATTCCGACAATCTGATGAGCCATGAGTCTGATTCCCTGTGGAATGCGCCGGCGAGACATCGTCGCCGGATTCTTCGCGCTGTTGGTTCACCCGCGATGGTGTAAACGCGAGCCATGCGGGTGTCGGACGATCATGCCGTCCGCGGATTAACCGACTTCCCTTGTCTCGAAGAGTGCCATGGCGAGGAGCAGCAGGGCGAGCACCAGCAGCCCGGCATAGCCCAGCGTGGAAACGACGTAGGTCACCGGAATCAACCGGCTCTCTTCGAGCGCATCCACCATCCAGAAGCACTGAAAATTTGGAATGACATCATACAGGATCGCGGCCCACTGTTTACCCTTTTCGGCCTCGGGGCGGATCATCTGATCGGACGCGAGCCCGCCCATGATCACCACGAGATTGAGGATGAATGTGGGCACAACCGACAGCCGTGTGGCCGCCGCGAGCGCTACTGCGCCGAGTATCGCGATGGCGCCGAAGACCAGCACCGACGCCTTCAGAATCTCGAACTCGTCGGCCTTGCGCGTTTCCTTGACGAGAAAGTTGACGTTCTTTCGCCACTGCACATCGTCCACCAGGCCGAGCAGATACCTGCGATCTTCATCACTTATCGGTCCTTTCCAGTTGGACCGGACGAGCGATCCGATGTGGCCGCTGAGCTTTTCATTTCCCGCGTTGGGTCGAAACGTGATGATGTCCTTGAAGACCCCGGGCTGATCGAGGCCGGCAGGCAGTGGGCCGATCTCCTGCACGGATTCATAGCTGGCGAATTTGAAATCGCGGTTCACGACGAGAAGGATCACGCCGCCGATGGTCAGCGTCGGCAAGGCCAGTGCGATGACGGAGGGCAGAAAACGCCATTCGAAGGCGTAATTCAAGGCTCCGGCGACGAGCATGACGAGCAGCATCGCCCCGGGCCCGAAGACGAGCACGGTGATGTCGGAGCTTTCGGCGGCGGATTGCAGGACGCCGTGTCGCATCGACATGAGGTAGCCGATCAGCGCCAGGTAGTGGGCCGTCAGAAGGGCGCCCAGCACGCCGATGTATTTCCCGAGGATGAAAATCGGCCGGCTGACGGGCTTCGAGGTGACCGTGAGAACGGTTCGATCCTCGATTTCGACATCAAGCACGCTGGCGGCGGCGAAACACGCCAGGAACAAACCTTGGATGAGCAGCGTAGAAAGCCCGATGTCGCGCAACATCTTGTTGTCGTCATCGAGGGTCCAGCCGGTGACCGCGGGCGCCAGCGCGATTCCGCCGAGGGTGATGAGAACGATGAGCCCATAGACGGGCTGGCGAACCGCCTGCAGGTAGGTATTTTTCGTAATGGCCAGAAGCTGATTCATACTGAGCTTGTGGTGCGCACGGTGGCGGTGGAGCGATCGGGCCGAACAATCGGCTCTGATTCCTGTACGAACGAGCGTAAGAGTGGGTCGTTTACGTCGCCAGAATTAACTCCTACCGAGCTACGGCGATCTTCCCTTGCGGATGTTACGGCGTCGGTTCGGTGGGTCAAGCATCGGCCATGATAGTCGAACCTGCCTCTGGAGTCAGGGGGCTGACGCGAGGCAGAGTTCGCCGACAACGGATGAGGCATTGAGTTATCGTCCGTGCCGGCCAGGGTGGAGAATCCGCGCACAAAACGCGAGTGGAGCAGGGTTATTCGATGGGCGTCCGAGTTGATGCGGGGCCGGGGCTTGGCAGGAACGGACATCGTTCTACAATGGCCGGACTCCCGGCCGGGCTCCGCGCGAGCCCCGCTGGGAATCGCGGCGCCTCTCGCCAATGTCTTGCCCGGCGCCCGACGAATGATCTGAAGTTGTTCAATGTGGTTGAAGCAATGTCGGTCGTTTGACGCGCGTCGTCGGCGAGATATAGAGATCACACGAATCGAATAATGATGGAGGCGCCGGCGCACTCCGTAAGGCAACCATGAGTAAGAAACGAACTGTTTCAGGTGTGGATCGTCGCGGCGAATGGGTGTCCATTTTGGGCGGGTCGGCCGGCCTCCTGTTCGCGCTACTGTTGGGTGTGCTGGCGATCTGGAGCCAGAGCAGCGGCGGCTCGATCTGGGCCGCGGCGTTTCAGATGCTCGGCGCGGTCGGCATCTGGATTCTGAGTTTCATTCAGCTTCATCAGCAGCGGCTCTTGATGGAGGAAAAGCTCGAAGTCGATGAGCTGGAGCGACTCCGCCAGGAGAAGCTCGGCGGCGCGCAGACGATCTTTCAGGAAGAGGATCTGGAACAGATGGATTCGCTGGCCATGGGCCGGCGGCTCCGATCGATCCAGCGATTCCTGATCCCCACTTTCGCGATCGGCATCGCGATCTACCATGTCGTCGCCGGTCTCATGCTGCTGCCAACCAGGATTCACTTCGGGCCCATCAAGGACAATCTCGGCATCAAGGAAGTTCTTCACGCGAATGTGATCCTGTTCTTCGCGGGCGGGTTCGCGTTCATCGCGTTCATGGTCTCGCGATACGCGCTCGGCATGAGCCGGGTTCAGCGATGGAACGCGCTTCGCGCCGGCGGCAACTTCATGTTCGGCGCCAGCGCCACCTGTCTCGCGGTGGCGATCGCGCTGTTGTGCGACATCAGCGGGTTCACGCAGGTCGACGATTGGCTCACGCTTGCCATCGGCGTGCTGGTGTCGCTGTTCTCCGCGCTGGTGCTCAGCCGCCTGCTGACGTTGTGGATGGTGCGGCTGCCCGCTGTGCGCAGGCACCCGGCGTGGAGCGGGATCGCCTCGATCGGGCCCGTGCGCCGCGACCTGGAGCGGCGCGACCCCGGCTTCCTGCGACGGCCGGGCCGGTGGCTGGGTGCGTCGGCGGCGGTGGTCGCGATCGCGCTCG
>CALLKH010000054.1 GCA_938008425.1 uncultured Planctomycetaceae bacterium
CTGTGAAGACTGCGCCGATGTACGATTTGCTGCCAAAACGAAGTCGCGGACCTCTTAGCCGGTACAGCGCGACGGTGCACACGATCGAAGTATTTGCGGGTTTCGACCCCCGCCCCCTATAATCCGTTTCGACGTTCGAAAGTTAAGCGTAACTCACGGAGCGATCATACGATGGCGTCACACGCAACGGCCGCAAACGACCATGCCAGCCACGGACACGGCGACACCCACGGCGGCCACGACCACCCGAAGAAAGTCCTGTTCAAAATCGCCCGGCAGGACAAGCCGGGCGCCCGCCGATACCACCAGACCTTTGAGATCGACCACGTGCCGGGGATGAACGTCATCTCCGCGCTTCAGGCGATCGCCAAGACGCCGATGCCGGTCGGCGGCGACAAGCCCGTGACGCCCGTCGTCTGGGATTGCAACTGCCTCGAAGAAGTCTGCGGCGCCTGCACGATGGTCATCAACGGCCGCGTTCGCCAGGCCTGCACCGCCCTCGTGGACAACCTCGATCGCAACGCAGACGGTGAGATCGATCTTGAACCGATGTCCAAGTTCCCGGTCCTTCGCGACCTGGTCGTCGATCGCCGCCGGATGTTTCGCTCGCTGGAGCGCGTAAAGGCGTGGATTCCGGTTGACGGCTATTTCGACGCCGGTCCCGGTCCCGTGCAGAGCCCGTCGAACCAGGAGGAGACTTACCCCCTCTCGGAGTGCATGACCTGCGGCTGCTGCATGGACGTCTGCCCGCAGTATGTGAAAGTCGAGATCGAACGGAATCCCGGCGAGACCGATTCCGAATTTGCCGCCCGCGAGCAGGCGGCGATGGACCACGCCTTCGTCGGCCCGGCCCCGATTTCACAGGCGATGCTGTTCAACGCCCATCCGACCGGAACGATGACGAAAGGCGAGCGACTGGAGGCCCTCATGGGCCCGGGCGGAATCACTGATTGCGGCAACGCCCAGAACTGCGTCAAGGTCTGCCCCAAGAACATCCCGCTCACGCGATCGATCGCAAAGGCCGGGCGGGATACGACGATTTACGCCATCAAGCGTTGGCTTTCGAAGTAGCTGGCGGCGGCCGACGAATCCCGGCGAAGAGGATGCCGGGGCTCTCACACCATGCAGGACCAGAACCAGACCAATCAACCGGAACCGATCGAAGTGGATGAGCCTTCGGTCGCGGATTTCGAGGACCCGTCATCCGCGGTTCCCATTCCGGAAACGCTGACGCCGAAGCAGCGCGCCACGAAATTCATGCTCGCGGCGGTTCCGCTCGTGATCGTCATTCTTTTCTTCGCCTACCTCTGGATGATGAGCGGCGTTCTGCCGGTGGTGGAGCGCTACCCGGATGAAACCGTGCGCGTGAACGGCTTCGTCAAGCGCGAGGGCGGCCAGTACAAGGCCACCGGCGCGTGGGTCACCTTTCACCCCAATGGCAAGAAGGCCTCCGAGGGCCGCTACGCCCACGGCGACAAGGTGCCTGGAACCTGGCACTACTGGGATGAGCAGGGAAAAGAGCTGCCCGATGAGCCGGAAGGCGCCTCGCCGATCGCCCGACAGCCCTGAGGCCGGCCCAAGCCATTCGATTCAATCGCACAACATCAACCGCCGTCGGAAAAACGCGGTGCAAAGATTTCAGATTCCGCTGTCGGGGCCTCCACACCGAGCACGCCCGTCCCCCCGCCGATGAGCAACACGCGGCCATCGAGCAGCGGCACGGCCGGAAAATCGTCGTGCGGATGCAGCATGTCGATTTCGTTGACCCAACTCATCGAATCGCCGTCGAACACCAGCGCCTTTCGTAATTCGGTGTCCGTCTTTCCAATCTGCTGCTCACCGCCGAAGGCGACAACGTATCGTCCGACGCGCACCATGCGATGATCGCCCATGCCGTCTTCCAGTCCGGGCGGCGGATCAAGCAAGATCAACGTCGTTCCGACCGGATCAAAGACGGCCGTTTGATTCGTGGTCTCGCCCGATCCCGCGCGCTGTCCGCCGAAGATCAGCACCTGGCCGCCGGCCAGCCGGATCGCCGCGAGATCAAACACACCGACGGGCAGTCGCACATCGAGCAGCGTCGACGTTCGCGCGACTGGGTCAAGAATCTCAAGGGTATCCCCGGCTTCGGCGCCGCCGATGATCAGCACGCGGGTGCCGGCCGAAGCATCGTCACCCGGAATCGCCACCGCCGCATGTCGGCTTCTGCGTCTGGCCAGCGGGACTGGGGCCGTCAGCAATTCCGATTCAGCATCGAACACCTGCCAGCTCGATCCGCCGGCGATCAGAACGCGCTCCGCGGCGATCGAAGCCGCCTCGCCATCGGCAACGTCCACTCTCATGGCGGCCGACGTCGGCGCAATGGGCGTTGCGCTGTGGTACACGCGGGTCTCGGACATGGTCGGTCCGAACGAGACATCTCCGGTCTGTGCATCGATGACTTCGCAGGTCGCAGTCGGCGTACCCGGTTGGTTGTTGTCGGCCCGCGTATTGCCGCCGGTGACAAGAATGCGATCCCGCGTGATCATCGTCTGGGTGTGGCTCGATCGGGCGATTTGAAGCCGCGCGGAGATCTGATTTGCCGAAACGCCCTTTGCGGCCGCCGTTGTTTCGATTCCTGCCGAGATGCGATTCGTGGCCGGATTGAAGGTCGCGATCGTGTCGGCCGGTATCAGCGTCGGCGGGATCACGCGGGCGGTCAGGCCGCCGGTGATCACGACGCGGCCGTCATCGAGTCGCGAGGCATTGTGAAAGTAACGGGGAATGACGTCCGACGGCCCGGACGAAAACGTGCCGCCGGGCAGCAGGAGCGAATCCATCGTTCCGCAGCCGGCCAAAACCAAGAGAGCCATGCACCGCAAGCTGATCGCCGGTAACGAGCGCCCTACCCACTGTGTCGAGCGAGCCTTCAACGCAATGACTCCCGATTCACCGGCCGCAGCAGACTTGTGGCTTTGTACACATGAGCCAGATGTTAACTGAAAATGGCCGATTGTGGCGGTGATCAAACGAATTCAAGCTTTGCGCCGACTTCGAGTGATTTATTCCTCGGTTCACCGCCGATTTGCCCATAGAATGAGCGTATCGAGTTGAGGCTACGACAAGGAGGTTAACGAAAATGAACGTCGGGAAACAAGCCGCCTGCGACTGCACTCACTTCCGCGTGAACCCGGGGCGGGCGATCCGTCTTTCGCTCACAGTGGTCTTCGCCGCTCTCATCGGGGTCGCATGCGGCCCGAAAGAGGAGCCGCCTCCGCCGAGCGGAAAGCATATCCGCGTTCGCGCGCCGTACACCCGCGTCGATGTTCACATCGACGATGACGACCGCCACTCACGCGATCATGACCGTCGCGATGAGGGGCACAACCACGACGACCACCAACACTCTCGCAACCAAGATCACGTTGATGCGGACCATCATGACAACCATGACACCCGCGACTACGACTACGACCATGATCATGATGATGATGACGACGACGATGACGACGATGATGATGATGACGACGACGACGATGACGACGACGACGATGACGATGACTAGCCCGTCGTCACCCTCATTGATCTACTCATAACCGTACTTCTTGAGCAGTTCCTTCTGAAGTCCTGGCGGCATGGCCGCGTAGGCGAGCGGTTCCATTGACCAGGACGACCGGCCCTGCGTCAGCGTTCGGAGCTTGGTCGCATACTGGAACATTTCCGCCAGCGGCACCTCGGCATGAATCACGCGATCTCGGTTTCGAAGCTCGGTGTCCTGGATCAAACCACGTCGGCCGCTCAGGTCGCCGCTGACTGAACCGAAATAGTCGTCCGGAATCGTCACTTCAAGCTTCATCATCGGCTCAAGCAGAACCGGACCGGCCTTGCGCATCGCCTCCTCAAACGCCTTGCGCCCTGCATTTTCGAACGCGACCTCAGTGCTCTCCGAATCGCTCTGCTGGCCGCCAAGCAGCGTCGCTCGCACATTGAGCACGGGGAATCCTCCGAGCGTTCCGACCTGAAGCGTATCTTCGATGCCCCGCCGCGCCGCTTCAATGAACTCGGGATTCAGCGAGCCATCGGTCACCGCGTTTACAAACTTGAACGTGGTGGCGCTCGTCGTACCGGCCACTTCCGGCGCGAACGGCTCGACGCGCACCTTTACGACCGCGAACTGCGGCGCCGTGGCGGTCCTCAGAACGAAGCTGCCCTCGGCTTCCGCCTTTCGGGTCACCGTCTCGCGGTAGGCGACCAGCGGCTTGCCGACGCTGACCGGCACGCGAAAATCGTGCTCCAGCTTGTACGCCAGCACTTCGAGATGCAGCTCGCCCATGCCGCTCAGGATCGTCTGGCCGGTTTCCTTGTTGACGCGGTGCTGAAATGTCGGGTCCTGCCGCGACAGCTTTTCGAGTGAATCAATCAGCGAGTCCTTGTCCTTCGTATTCTTGGGTTCGACGGACACGCTCATGACCGGCGTCGGGAATTCGATTTTCTCCAGCAGGATCGGGTGGTTCGCGTCGCAGAGCGTATGGCCGGTCAGCGCATCCTTCATGCCGACCGCCACAACGATGTCACCGGCATAAGCCGCGTCGATCTGATCCCGTCGCTTGGCGAACATGCGATAGAGCTTGGAGAGGTTTCCCTTCTTCCCGGTGCTGTTGTTGAATACCCGGGCGTTGCCGCGAAGCGTGCCGCTATAGACCCTAAGGTAATACAGATCAAGCGGCTTCTCGGCCACGATCTTGAAGACCAGCGCCGAGAACGGTTCATCCTTGCTCGGTTTGCGCGAAACGACTTTGTCATCGGTCGGCGACACCGCCCCTTTCACCGGCGGCCGATCCAGCGGCGATGGCAGGTAGTCCACCACGCCGTCGATCAATCGCTGCACGCCGATGTGCTTGAGCGACGAGCCGCAGAAGACCGGCTGCACCCTGGCGGCGATCGTCGCCTGCCGAAGCACCGGCTTGATCTCCTCGGGCGTCAGCGGCGTGCCTTCGAGATATTTTTCCATCAGGGCGTCATCGAGTTCCGCCGTCTTCTCCTCCAGATGGTGGCGCCAGAACGCGGCCTCGTCTGCATGCTCGGCGGGGATGTCGCGCTCTTCGACCTTGGCGCCGTCGTCGCCGACGAAGTGATAGGCTCGCATCGACATCAGATCGATGAGCCCTTCAAACGTGCTGTCGGCGCCGATCGGAATCTGCACCGGAACGGGGTGGCCGGCCAGGCGCTTTTCGATCGACTTGATGGAGGCGAAGAAATCCGCGCCGATCTTGTCCATTTTGTTGATGAAGAGAATGGCGGGGACGTTATATTTTCTCGCCTGGCGCCAGACGGTCTCGGACTGCGCCTCCACGCCTTCCTTGGCGTCGAACACGATGATCGCACCGTCGAGAACGCGCAGACACCGCTCGACCTCGGCGGTGAAGTCGACATGCCCCGGCGTGTCGATCAGGTTGATCGTGTGATCCTTCCACGGGCAGGTGACTGCAGCGCTGAAAATGGTGATGCCGCGTTCCTGTTCCTGTTCGTCGAAGTCTGTCGTGGTGGTGCCGTCGTCGACCTCGCCCATGCGATGGGTCTTGCCGGTGTAGTAGAGGATTCGTTCGGTGGTGGTGGTCTTTCCCGCGTCGATGTGCGCCGCCACGCCGATGTTCCGAACTTTCAAAAGCGCGGAATCGGCGACAGTGCCATCCTCGTCCGATGTCTCCGATTGGGTCGCCGACTTCACGCGGGATTCCTCCTTGCAGCCTATTCATGCTCGATCGCACGAAAAACGTCGTGGCGAATCGAGCCCGATAGGATATTTCCTATCGTCCATTCGCTCAAGCGCTCCCTCGCGCGCCGAATTTCAGTATGGCGCGAGGGGCGTCCGATACACGGCAGATGCGACACTTTTCCCCCCATTCTTACCCGAATTCTTCGTTGCGCGCCGGTTTGCCGCCGAAGACTTCTTCAGCTGCCGACTTTGCCGGCGCCGGTTGTCCGACTACACTGTGAGGCGGCATTTTCGAACCCGTCCGCCCTTTCACCCCGGCGACGCCCGATCTTTCGATCCCGCTTGCCGCAACTGAGACGAGGCCCGCTTCATGATCATCGACGTACACACGCATCTGAACAACTACCACGAGGAACGCGTCCGTTCGATTCGGGAGTGCTTGGACTGCCTTCAGGAGAGCATGACGCAGAACGGCGTCCAGCACGCCCTGGTGCTCACCTCCTACAAGGTCACCGAGCATCGGCCATCGACCACCTCCGTCATTGAGGCGACGGCCGACTATCCGCACATCGATGTCGTGGCGGGAATCAGCTATCTCAACTACAAAGAGCGAGACCTTCGCGAGATCAGCGACTATCTCCAGGCCGGGATGGTCAAAGGCCTCAAGCTCTATCCGGGATACGAGCCCTTTTATCCCTATGACAAGCGCTGCCAGGTCATCTACGACCTCGCGATGGAATACAAAGTTCCGGTCATGATTCACACCGGCGACACCTACGCGCCGACAGGACGCGTTCGCTATTCACATCCGCTCAATATCGACGATGTGGCGGTCGACAACCCCGAACTAAAGATCGTCATCTGTCATCTTGGAAACCCGTGGATTCGCGACTGCATGGAGGTGGTCTACAAGAACAAGAACGTCTATGCCGACGTCTCGGGCCTCGTGCTGGGCGACTTCGAGGACCGGTTTGAGAAATTCATGCTCTCGCAGATCAGGGAGATGATTCTCTACGCCGGCGAGCCGCAGTATCTGCTCTACGGCACCGACTGGCCCATCTCCTCGATGGAGTCGTACATCAAGTTCATGAACGGCCTGGGCCTGACGGATGAGGCACTGGAGAAGATCATGTGGCGCAACGCCGCATCGCTGTTCAATATCAAGCTGAAGGATCAGACGGAAGAGCTTCCGGCGGGTGGTCGCACAGTAAATTCTGAACGACGCCCGGTCTGGCGCGACGAGCAGCATTAGCACTGAGGCGGGAGGCGCGCGCCAAGGCTTGGCATGGCCCGCGCTCCGCGGTCCGGGCGCCGACTGCGGCCTCGCCGTCTAGCCGCCGCCCGTCGGGGCGACGGTGAATGCGAGGCCCGTCGAGCATCTGAATCAGACCTTCGCTGGCGGCAGGCACGAGAATCCTCTCGTTTTCGGCAGAATCCAAACATCCTTTCAGATTCGAACGCCATCTCGCTGTCACCCTGCCCTCCGGGGCTGGGATAAACAGCGGACGATCCGGCGATGAGAAACTGGGGACCGGCGAGACAAATTGAACGTCCGACGACGCAGAATTGATGTCCTGCAACACCTGTTTGACATAAAGAATTCGGCGCGAAATCCGCTCAAGCCTGGCCGCACTCAGTGGGCTTCGCCCCAAGTATCGGCGCTGCCGGACGTTCATCGCAGCACACCGCGGCTTCGTCCGCCGATTTCACTTCAACAACCTCGGAGGCCCGCCGCTTCGATCGAACCGACTGACCGCCCAACGTGATGACCGCGACGGCGGCGATGATGACGCAGGCCGCAATCAGCGTGCGGGCGTCGAGCGACTCGTTACCCAGTCCCCAGCCGATGACCAGCGCGACCACGGGATTGACGTATGCGTAAGTCGACACCCGTGCAGGTGTCGTCACCCGCAAGAGCCAGACATAAGCCGAGAATCCGATCCATGAGCCGAAGACGATGAGATAAGCGAGCGCCCAAAGCGAACGCGACGTGACATTCGCCGGATCAAACCGCGCCCAGTCGCCGGTGAAGACTCCCAGGACTGCCAGCAACGCCCCGCCGGCAAGCATCTGCATCGACGTCGCAAGCAGTGGCGACGGCGGCATGGTGGAATGGCGAGAATAAATCGATCCCAGCGCCCAGAGAAAGCCCGCAGCAAGCAGTGCAAGCGCGCCGAGACTGTCGACCGCGTTTCCGACGATGATGCTCTCAGGCCCGATCAACACGCCGACGCCGACAACACCCATCAGGACACCAACCACGACGCCTTTCGTCGGCCGGTTGCCATTCGGGCGAAGCCATTCAATCAACACCATCCAGACCGGTAGGATCGCAACGAGCAGCGCCGTGAGTCCGCTCGGCACGCGCTGTTCCGCCCAGACGACGCTGCCGTTCGCGCCGAACAGGAGCAGGCCGCCGACGATGAACGTGTTTCTCCAGCCCAGCAGCGTCGGCCTTGCCGCGCCCCGCCAACGACACCAGATGTACAAAAGCGAACCGGCCGTCAGGAATCGAACGCCCGCCATCGTAAAGCCGGGCAGCGACTCGATCGCGACCTTGATGCCGAAGTAGGTCGAGCCCCAGATGACATAAACGGCGGCGAAGGCGGCGAGAACACCGAGGATCGGCGGATTGGGCTTGGCTGGTGGATTGTTCATAAGCGGCTGTTGATATGGCCCACCCAGTGGAGGCGTAGGCCCGCGCCGACGACCGCTCCAGGACTGATCGTTATAGTACGCAGGCCGGTACTTTTCAGTTCAGCCCATGGCCGTGGCTGTAAGCCGAGTGTCACGATCGAAAAGGCTGACGTTATCGCCCCGTTCCAGATCGAGGAGCAGTTGCTTTCGCCAGAGCCCGCCGCCGTAGCCGCCGAGCTTGCCGCTTTTATTCACAACCCGATGGCACGGGATGATGATCGCGATTCGATTGGCGCCATTGGCGGTGCCCACCGCCCGCTGCGCTCCCGGCCGGCCGACGGCGTCGGCAAGTTGTTCGTAGGAAATGGTGCGGCCGTAGGGGATGGTTAGAAGTTCCTTCCACACCGAATGCTGAAAAGGCGTGCCCGGAAAATCGATCGGCACCGAGAACCGCTTCAGCTTTCCGGCGAAGTACAATGCCAGTTCAGACTTGGCCTTCGCGATGAGGTCGTTCTCCCCGGGGACAACAGACGATTCGAATCGCGAGCGCAGCCTCTTGATCTGCGCCTCCAGCGCACGGCGATCGCCGAACTCGAGCAGGCACAGCGCCTCATCCGTCGCGCCCAGCAGAAGCGGGCCGATTGGACTGGGCATCACCGATGCAATGATACACTTGGTGGCGTCGCTTCGCCCCGGCGGCTTGCCGAAGGTCTTTTCAAAGGCATCCCGAAACGCGCTGTTGGACTGATAGCCGTGGTCATAAGCGACGCGGGTCAATTTGGAACCCTCCCTGATTCTCGATAGTGCCAGGCCCATGCGCCGGGCGCGATGATAGGCCTGAAACGTCATGCCGTAGTGATCGTTGAAATACCGTCGCGCCCGGGATGGATCGATCTGCATCTGACGAAGATCCCCATCCTTGAGGCGGCCCGTCGGAGATCGCTCGACCGCCGCGAGGAGGCGTTGAACCCACGGCGGCGGCTTGCCGTCGGCGTCCATGGGTCGGCACCGCTTGCACACGCGATAGCCTGACAGAAGCGCCTCGCGAGCCGAGCCGAAGAATTCGACATTCTTCGCGAGCGGCTTCTTCGCGGGGCACGATGGCCGACAGAAAACGCCGGTCGTCTTGACGGCCACGAAGAAGACGCCGTCGTAGGAGGCGTCGCCCTTCATCATCGCCCGCTGCATTTCCCTGCCTGTTGGAAGCGTTTTCATCCTCAGGAAGACTACATCCACCCCGGAATGGGCGTCTACCGAAAACTGAGCGCGAAAATCAAGAAGTGCCCGTTGCCGAAAATGGAAGAAACCGGCGAGGGCTCGCGCACCCGCCGGTTTCTGGTGTGTTTGACGTGTAAGGGCTGATGAATCAGCCGTTGTGCTGCGCCCGGATGATTTCGCTCGCCTTGTTGCTCGGCAGGTTCAGAGCACCCAGCGCCTTTGAAGCGGCGGCGCGAAGGACGAGATCGCTCTCGTTCATGGTCAGCTCGATCAGCCGGCTGACCACTTCCTTGTCGCCCAGCAGATTTCCATTGCGCCGGCCGGATTCGGCGAGAGCGCCGAACGCCGTGATCCGCTCCGGAGCACCGCGCGACGCGTCAAGGGCGTACTCCGTCAGTGCCTCCTGGGCCTCGGCCGAGGGCACGAGGGCGAGAGCGTGGCCGCTGGCGGTTCGAAGCGCTTCCGACTGCGACTTGAGCGCCGACATGAGCGACGAACTCGCCTTGGCGGCGTCATAGACCGACAAGTTGCTCTCCAGTACCAGCCGGATCATGTTGGCCGAGCGGATCGCCAGTTCAAGCGAAAGATCGGCGCCGAGGGTCGACATGCCGAGCGTCTGCGACGCACGGGCGATTCGACCGGCCACCTGGGCCCGAATCTTCTCAACATCGCCGATATCGACGACAAAGGCGTCGAGCACTTCCACGCCGGCGGCATCGCGCGTGATTCGCGCCGCCTTGCCGACTTCACCTTCCTTCGCCACGACGAGAATGGGTGTCGCGGCAGTATCGAAACTCTTGCGAAGCTCTGCGATCGCGGTGGAGACATCCGGCTTGTCAATGTCGCTGCCGACCAGGATCAGATCAAAGGCGGCGAGATTCGCCTCGCGCCCATTCTGAATGCCTTCGTGCAGCGTCGCACCGACGGCGCACTCGTAACCGACCGCCCGCAGGAGGCCCTGAAGCTTGTTTCGCAGCGCCTCGTCGCCATCGACCACCAGCGCCGCCTGCCGACCGGACTGCATCAGGGCTTCCGACAGCACCGGCACCACGTTTTCAGATCCGCTAAACGGCGTCTTCGGCAGCGCCTCGGCCAGCGCCAGCGCCGCCTTCACCCGCACCTGGCGGTTCGGGAACGACAGGCACTGCACCAGCGGCTGCTTGATGTCTTCCGCGCCGACAAGGCTCGGCTCGCCCGCGGTCTCGCGAAGTGCGGCGATGGCGCCGAGTGCCACGCCTGCGTCTCGGTCCTTATAGGCACGGCCGAGGACCATGTGGTTGTACTTGGCGCCGGCCGCGCGGCCGAAGTAGATCGACCGCGGATACTCCTCGGGTCGAGTGGAATCCTTGTTCGCCAGCGGCGACGGCTGGTCGCTTTCGACGTCCATGCCGAGCTTGGCCTCGCGCCGATAGTTCGCCGCAAGCCAGAGGGCGACGGCGCCGTCCAGATCCTTCTGAAGCTTCAGCGCCTCTTCCGAGCACCGCATCGCCATCACATCGTTGAAGACTTCCCGGGGAACCGGGATGTATCGCAGATCGTTGCCGCGAAGGTACCAGACATTGGCCTCGTCGCTGCGATCGTCCGCCTGAAGCGAATCCGTGTTGTCGTAATACAGACCGGCGAGATCATAGAACAGCGGCGCGGGATCAGAAGAACCCGTCACGCCCAGGCGGCTCAGCGCGCTCTCGGCGGCCGTACGAACCTCGGGCGATTGCTTGGAGTCGAGGGCCAACTTGGCCAGGTACGGCACGGCCTGCTTGTAGCCGATCTTGCCGAGTGCGTTGATGACAATCGCCTTGGTGACGTCGTCGGACATGCCCAGCGACTGCACGAGCGGATTGAGGCCGCTTCGGCCGATCTGCGGAATGACCTGAATGATGAAGGCGTGGATCTTGCTGCGGCCGGAGTCCTGCAATGCCTGAAGCAGGTGGGGAATCGCATACTCGCCGGAGACCTTCAACCGATTGGTGGCGTTGTACGCCATGCGCGGTGAGCCGCCGAGCTTGTTGATGTTGGCCACGATCTCGTAGGGATCGCGCCGCAGCAGTTCTTCGCCGCGGCCGAGTATTGAAAGGAATCGTCGCGCCGATTCGCCGACATCTGCGTTGTTGATCACCTTGAGCAGCGTGTCCTGGCGGTTCGGATTCATGCGAACCAATTCAAGCAGCGCGACCGGGTCGGGATTCGCCGCGTCGAGCGCCTTGAAGTTGGCGTCGGCGTAGGAGAACTGTCCCATCACCGCGTAATGAAGGCCGTCTTCCGCCAGCGTCTTCTGCGAGCGGCCGTTCGTGACCTTGGCGACGAGGTCCTTGACGGACTGCGGCGCGTCGGCCGTCTCGCTCCACTGTTCGAGGCGAACGGTTCCGGTTCGATCCGCCATCAGCGCGAGGCGCAGATCGGACAAGTCGAACTGGCCGATCGATTCCAGAAGCGTCGTCGCTTCAGCGGTCTCGTTGCGCTCGACGGCTCGCATGGCCGCGGTCCAAACCGACCACGCCTGCTCATTCTGGCCGACCATGTTGTCAGCAAGGTCCTGTGCGCGAGCCGGCGTCGAAGACGCGGCCGCCAGGGCGAGCACCATCGTGGAGACAAAGCGAATACCCAGACACGACATGCGGTCCATCGAGAAAATCCTCCCGAAACCATCTTCGGACGAAAACCGGGGAGACTAACGCACGTTCTTCAGGCAGGTTACGACTAATTAGTCCTTAAGGAACCCCAGGCGTCCTACGGCATGGTAAGCAATTTAGGACGGCCTCCGCGCTGAGCGGAGGGTGATACTCGGAGACCTCCATTATATTGAACGTACAAATTGGGTCAAGAAAAGGGAGGGGGTGCGAAGCTGTTTGACACGAGGAATTCTCGCGCGAATATCGGTACCGACCGCGCCGGGATGAGAATTCCAGCAGGGTTTCCCGGATCGGATGTGAACGGACGTCGATTCGCGCTTTCGAACTACGGGAATTTCCCGCCACCCTTGCCGGCGCGGCCGCGGTTTTTCAGCCGGGCCGCAACCTTGCCCATTTCAGCCAGATGCGCTACAGAGACGCCGGCGCCGCCTCCGACAATCAACGCGCCGGCCTCCACAAGCCGCTCCAATCGTTCCCCAAAGGCCTTGGGGTTCTCGGGATAGATGCGACCGGTCTCGATCAGTTCGGCCCGGCCGGCGGTGACCTCCACATAGACCGGGAGCGGCCCGGATGCCCGCAGGAGAGAGACAATGGCGGGGGCACCGTCCGGAAACTCGCTGCCATCGCAGCCGATCATGCAGGCCCCCGCATCGAGCAACGACTTCATGGCCTGCGGAATGGTCACGCCCATCGAAGTCTGTGAATAGTCGTGCCCGGCGTCGAAGGTCATTCCACCGATGACCGGGAGCGAGGTCGACTCCCGCACCGCCCGTACGGCCAGTACGAGCGCCTCAAGTTCCGAGAACCCGCGACAGATCACCGCATCGACCCCGCCGGCTTTCAGCGCCGTCGCCTGACGGCCGAACGCCTCCAGCAGCGTTTCTTCTTCCACCTCGTTCAGCGTGACCAGCGGCTCAACCGGGCCGATCGCCCCCCAGACTGCCACCGGCGCGACACCCAACTGATCGGACGCCGCCCGAGCCGCCGCCTTGCGAAAGGCGCCCGCCGTCTCCTGGAAAGTCCTTTCGCAAGCCGGAAGCGCCTCGCCGGTGTCATCGCCCGTTCCCGGCTCAGGTAAGGCACTGATCCCGTCCGTCGGCGTGATCAGGATCGATGCCCCGCCTCCGATAAATGACTCGACGGCGGATTCAATCCGGTTCGCGTCCAACGCATGTTGCAGCCAATGCCCGGAAACGGGCGGCGACTCGGACGAAACACACGTCCTGAAATCGCCGGAGGCGAGTGTTATCCGCGCGTCATAATCGGCGGGATTAAAAGCCAATCCATCTCCCTCGAATCGGACGCCGCGATGATGGCGGCGACAACGTGATCATTCTCAGACGCGCCTTTGTCATTCGGACATCATAACAGGACGCGGCAGCGGCGGAATCGTATCTATGCACTGGAGTGCAACGGTGGCGCGCGCCGATGAAGGGTATGTCGGCTAGCCCAAGTGGAGGTAAGCCGGTGGAAGTGCACTCCAGGTGGGAGTTGATTGATGCACGTCTACCGGACCTCCAAGGCCCCTCGCGGGGGCCTCCTTGTTTCCCTGTTTACACTTATTCTCTGCGCACAGTTCGGCTGTGATGCGCTGCCGCTCGGCGGCCTGGGCGGCACGCAGGACGGTGACCTGACTTCCGGCGGCATCGCCGGCTCCATCAAGGAAGACGGGGACAACAGCGCATTCGAACTCGCCCAGTCCGCGACAGTCGCCCTCGGGCAGACCGTCACCATCCAGGGGCGGCTCGACTCACGCACCGATATCGATCTCTACTCGCTCGGTCCCGCTACGGCCGGCGAACGAATCACCATCGAGGTCACGGGTGACAACGGCTTCAACACCGTCGCCGCACTGTTCGACGGCAACAACGACCTCATCGACGCCAACGACGATCGCTCCTACTACGGCGGCGACGTGAATCCTTACATCTCGCGCGTCATCCGCCATGATACGCCGAATCTCTTCGTCGGCGTCGCGGTTTCCAGCACCGCCCACTTCGGCAACAACGTCGGCCGATACGACGGCGGCACCTATACGATCTCCGCGAAGCGCGAGACCAGCACCTATATGCCCGAGCCGCGAAAGCAGATCGTCTATCTGGACTTCAGCGGCGGAGCACTCGTGCAGATCGGCCTGGAGCCGATCGTCACGATGCGGCCGTTCTCGGCGGAGTCGATTTCATCGCGGCTCTCGGGTGATACCAACTATCTCATCGATCTCTGCGTCGATCATATGAAGCGGGACTTCGCCGACTTTGACGTCGAGATTCGCGACAGCCGCCACCATTCGAAGCCGACCGAGCCGCACTCGACGGTGTACTTCGGAAACTACAACGCGAAGTATCTCGGACTGGCGGACAACGTCGATACGTACAACACGTATCTTGAGCAGGAGGCAATCGTCTACACCGAGGATCTGGCCAACTATGAAGGCCTGTTCCCGAGCGCCGAGGAAGTCGGCCAGTGCATGGCGAACATCGGCTCACATGAGCTTGGCCACCTTCTGGGCCTCGAACATTCGCGTGATCCGCTCGACTGCATGGCGACCGCCGCCACGGCGCGACAGATCATCGAGAACGACCTGACCTTCCGCCGAAGTTTGATGCAGTCTGATGTCTTTCCGATCGGATATCAGAACGAGCCGCGACTGCTGACCTGGAACATCGGCCGCAACCCGAACGCGAATACCGCCCGCATGAGCGTTGAGGATCTTCTGCCGGCCAAGGGGGCCAACTTCCGTGACGAACTCGGAATCGCGGACATCCCCATCGTCCCCTGCGGTCGCTGCACCCACGCTCATTAAGCTGATAAGCTCGAAGAGTTAAGACTTCCTCCTCATTCATCAGATGAGGTCCTTCCACCGGATGCCCCGGCCGACATCGGCCGGGGCATTTTTCCTGGTTCTTCACATGATCCGAGGAATACTCTGAATCGTCGGGAACGCGTGCCAGACGACAACACCATTCAGAGCCAGACGACAATACCGCCCAGAGCCAGACGACAACACTATTCAGAGCCAGACGACAACACCATTCAGAGCCGGGCTGTCTCAGCCCGGTGACGACTGCACGCGAGCGCGCCGTTGCATTCGATGAATTCGATCGCCGGTTGCTCCATCGCCACCGCCCCGGGGACGGGGCGGCTCGGATTGTCACCGCGCCGCGGACGGGGCGGCTCGGATTGTCGGCGCACCGATCGCAATCACTCGCTCATCGGGAAACATCTATCAAGGACTCATGCTGATACGATCCAGCCCGAGTTGTCTCAGGCCTGCGACCGATATGCTCAGCCAGCCGCTGCAGGACGTGCCTTAATGCCTTGAACAGGCGTACAATCAAGAATCAGACTCCGACGCGGCCCGGTCGATCCAACCATGCCAACCCGACATCATCATCACCGAATCGCCTGCCTGATCGCGGCCGTTCTAACTGTGACGATCGGCGCGTGCGATCCCGTCTGCCTGATGAACATGACGCCGGACGACGACACCGCCGGGCTCAATCGACCCGGGATCTGGACCCGGGCGTTCGACGTCACCGGTGTCGGCGCGCTGTCGTCGGTCTGGGGCTCAGGGCCGGATGATGTCTTCATCGTCGGCGGGCAGCCCGACCAGGCCGAAATCTACCATTTCGACGGAACGGCCTGGCGCGCGATGCGCGTTCCTCGCGTGCCGCTTCTCGTCTGGGTGTATGGATTCGGCCCTGATGACGTCTATGCCGTCGGCCTCGAAGGCGCAGCCGTTCACTTCGACGGCGAGAAATGGACGCGGCTCGACACCGGCACGAACGGCTCGCTCTGGGGCGTCTGGGGCGCGTCGCCGGACGATGTCTGGATCGTCGGCGAGGACGGCATCGACCGCCCCATCATTCTGCACTACGACGGCCGTTCGATTATTTCTGTGTTGCCGCCCGCCAATGACCGTAACGCTTCCGCCCTCTACAAGGTCTGGGGCGCGGGCGGCAAGGTCTTTGCCGTCGGCGACAATGGGCTCATCATCGAATACCAGAATGGCCGGTGGAGTCAGGTCCCCGCGGGCGCAAACGCCGACGACGATTTCGTGTCGCTCTGGGGCGATGGCGCCCAACCAATCGTAGCGGTCGGTGGACGCGCCGGAGGGCGAGTCGGCACTTACGACGGTGAAAACTGGACGACGCTCAAACCGAACGGCGTTCCCGGCCTGAACGGCGTCTTCATGGATGACCCGAATCTGGCACTCTTCGGGGGGGTGCGCGGATATATCGGCCGGTTTGACTTGCGGACGCTCGATTTGATCCATGAATCGCTCGACGAAACGCTCGACATTCATGCCGTCTGGGGCGACGGCGCGGGACGGTACTACGCCGTCGGCGGCCGGTTCACCGCGCCCTTTGGCGGCCTCGCGCTGGTTCGAACCATCGACGCGCCGGCTGGCGACCCGGTTCCGCCGCTGCCGGCTGACGGCGCGGAATGCGCGGTCGCGACGGACTGCGACGACGGGAATCTCTGCACGCTCGACCGATGCGAACTGGGCGTGTGCACCCACATCACTGCGGCCGACTGCGGCGACGATCAGTGCTTCACGCAAGTCTGCACGGACGGCGTCTGTACCGACATCCCCACCGACTGCGACGACGGCGACCCGTGCACGCTCGACGCCTGCTTCGAGGGCCAGTGCATGAACATCCCGATGGACTGCAATGACAACGATCCATGCACGCTCGACGAATGCGTGAACGGCATGTGCGTGAACACCCCGCTTTGTGGAGCCGACGAAGTCTGCTTGACCGGCGTGTGCCAGCCGGCGCCGGACTGCGTGGTCGACGGGGACTGCGATGACGCCCAGCCTTGCACCGTCGATACCTGCGCAGACGGCGGCTGCGTGTTCACGCCGATGGTCTGCGACGACGGCTTGCCCTGCACGTCGGATGCGTGCGTTGCAGGCACCTGCGTCTTTACGACAATTCCCGACTGCGAATGCGATCACGAGGCCGACTGTCCTGTTGGAACGAACTGCCTGGCCGGCGTGTGTACGACGGTGTCGGGGCCTGACCTTGAGATCGGACTCGGCGCCAGCAGTGTTCAGCCCTGCAACCTCGGCCCGTACCAACGACTTCAAGACGGCGACGAGTTGCCGCTCTGCCAGGGCTTTCAGGCCGACAACCTGGGGGACGCGTTCCTGACACTTCGCGTGAAGGGCATCAGCGCGGGCGCTAGTCCCTTCGTCACGACGCGACTCGTTCTGGCTGATTCGCCCTGCGGAAACGGCAACCCGTGCGACCCGGCGTTCTTCGTGTGCCTCGGCGGTTTCTGCAGCCCATCCAACGAATTCACCGTCCCCGCGCCGACGCCGACCAGTCTCGGCGGCGGAGTGCTCCAATTCGTCGACGTGAACATCATGGTCATCGCCGCCAACGACGTCTCGGACTTCAGCAATCGACCCGCGCGACTCTTCGTTCGCGTGTTCGAAGGCGACAATCCGGCAAATCATGCCGAACTTGAAATCCCGGTGACGCTCCTCGGCAGACGGCGGTGCGCGGCCGGTGTCTGCCCGTCGGGGCTGGTGTGCGAAAACGGCTATTGCGATCATCCTTGACGGCGCGTAACAATAGTCGCCATCCGGTGGGCCGACCGCCTGCTTCGCGACGTTTGTTTCGCGTTCAAATCCAAGAGCCCTGGAAGGTACGGAACGTCATGATTCGATCCCGCGCCGTCGTCACCACGCTTGCATTCGGCACCTGTCTGTCGCTCGGAATGTCCGGCTGCCCGTTCTTTTCGGAGTTCGGCGACGGCCCGGTCGCGCCCGACATCTTCGCCCCGCTGGGCGACCCCCTTCCAACGGCCACCGAGGAGCAGCTCGCCACGTTTGCGCGCGGCAAGGAGATCATGACCAAACGGTTCTCCCTCGCCAACGGCCTCGGGCCTGCGTTCAACGTCACTTTCTGCGGCGCTTGCCACGAGAAGCCTGTAAGCGGAGGCAGCGCAGGCCTCTATCGAAACTTCTTCCTCGCCGGGCGCTCTACCAGCGACGGCGCGTTTCTGCCCAGTGAGTCCGCGGGAATGGCGGGCGGCGTCCTGCGCGTCTTCAACTATGGCGAAGACTTTCCCGATCGACCGCCCGTGCCCGAGACCACCACCATCTTCGCACAGCGAAATGCGATTCCCATGTTCGGCGTGGGCCTGATCGCCGAAATCACCGACGAAGAAATCCTCAGCCGGGCCGATGAAAACGACGCGAACGGAGACGGCATCAGCGGGCGTGCGAACTTCGAAGCCGGCTTTGTCGGCCGATTCGGGCGCAAGTCGCAGACGGCGTCCATTGAGGGCTTCATCCGCGGGCCGCTCTTCAACCACCTTGGCGTCACGACCCAGGCACTTTCGGACGAGCAGCGCGCCGACCTGCCGGTCGACAGCTCCAGCCGGGAGGCCGCATTGTCCAAGGCCGCCCTCGCCGATCCCAAGTTGCAGAACCGCTTCCAGGTGGCGGTCAATGACGCGGCGAATTTCGACAACGATGCCGCGCCGGATCCGGAACTCACCCAGGACGAACTCTTCGACCTCGTCAGCTTCACCATGCTCCTCGCCGCCCCGCAGTTCGAGACGCCGACCGAACAGGCCGAGCGCGGACGGCAGTTGTTCCACGCTGCGAACTGCTCCGGCTGCCACGTGCCGCGCATCAACGGTCCGCGCGGCCCGCTGCCGATCTACTCCGATCTGCTGATACACGACATGGGCGACGATCTGGCCGACGGCATCGTGCAGGGCAACGCCACCGGCAGCGAATTTCGCACCCAGCCGCTGTGGGGCATTTCGGCGGTCGGTCCGTACCTGCATGACGGTCGCGCGGGAACGATTGAAGACGCCATCCTCGCGCACGGCGGTGAGGGGCAGGCGGCGCGTGACGCCTTCGCGGCATTCGACGCCGACCAGAAGGCCGACCTGATCGAATTTCTGCTCACGCTCGGCGGCCGATCACAATTCTCCGCCGGCCTGCTGCCGCCGATGGCGGAAGTGCCGGCGACCGGCGAATACGGCGGGCCGTTCCGAAATCTGACCAATGCGGAAATGGAACAGTTCATCCGTGGCCGTGCGGTCTATGACCGTGATTTCTTTGCCGAGACCGGCGTGGGTGCGCTGAAAGGCACCGACGGCGGCCAGCGATTCAACGGCGACAGTTGCCGGGCGTGCCATCAGGACCCGGTCATCGGCGGCGCGGGGCCGCGCGATGTCAACGTCATGCGACATGGCATTGTGAACCAGATGGACGAATTCACCGCTCCGTCTGATACACCGAACACCATTCTTCACAAGGAAATTCGCGTGGGTCACCGGCTCCCAGCGGCGCATGGCGACGTGAACGTCTTCGAACATCGCCAGACGCCGCACAACTTCGGCCTCGGCCTCATCGATGCGATTTCAGAGGCGACGATTCTCTCCAACGAAGATCCGACGGACATGGACATGGACGGCATCAGCGGCCGTGCCCATCGGCTGACGGACATGCGCATCGGCCGGTTCGGCTGGAAGGCGCAGGTTCCGAGCGTCGCGGAGTTCGTCGGCGACGCCATGGCGGCTGAACTGGGCATCACGCTGCCCGAGGCGGCGGGGCTCGACTTCGCCATCACCACGGACGATGACGAAACGGCCGACCCAGAACTGCCGATGCAGGACGTCGAGGACATCACGTTCTTCCTCCGGATGCTCGCCGGTCCGCCGCGGCAGCTGCCCGAAAGCGACGCGGACATGGCACTCGTCACCGAGGGCGAAGCACTCTTCACGACGGTCGGCTGCGCCAAGTGCCACATACCCTCGCTGCCGGGCAGCCTGGGCGATGTGCCGCTCTTCTCCGACCTGCTTCTGCACGAGATTCTCCCGATGACGACGAAGGGAATCGTCGACGGCGACGCGGGCCAGCGCGAATTCCGAACCCCGCCGCTCTGGGGCCTCTCCAAGACCGCCCCCTACTTCCACGACGGCCGTGCAGACACCATCCGCCAGGCGATCGAGATGCACGACGGCGAGGCGCTCCTGATCCGCCAGGCTTTCGAGGCTCTGAACAATTCGAACAAGTCGAAGCTGATCAAGTTCCTGGAGACGCTGTAGAGAAATCGGCGACGAAGGGCGGTGCGGCGAGCCTGCGATCCGGTGGGCGACGCTACCAACTCTCGGGAATCCTCACCCCGCATTCGGGACAGACACCCGAGGTATTCCCTTTGAGGTCATACTGACACAAATAGCAGACGGCTTGCCGATCCTCGAACGGATAGGCCAGTTTGTATCTGTCCCAGATCACGCGCGTCTTCGCCCAGCCATCCCCCCAGCGTTTGCCCTTCATTAATGTGAAGAAAAGCACAAAGATAGTAATCGGCACGAGGAGGCAGAGGTTGCGTTTCAAGGAGGCCCAGGGTCCGATCGGCCGGCGGGTCGTTTCGTCCACCACCGTGATGCCCGTCAGTGCCCGGCCGATTGACTTTCCGGCCAACCCATCCTTAAGACAGAGGACCATGGCAATCGTCGAGTTGGCGGCGAGGCGGGTCAGGAAGCCGGAGTCGAAGATCGCCGTAACCATCGTGGGATTGAAGTGATCGGCTATCCGGATCAAGAGTTCATAGATCAATCCAAACAGCATCCAATCGACGAAGAACGCGATTCGCCGTCGATCGGCGAATGATCCCGCACAAGACGTGCATACCCACCCGCCGTACAGCCGCTGGGCGTTCACTCCCATCGGCTCGGGCAGCTTGCAGAGCGGGCACTTCTCGATCTGCACTTCGAACGGGATCGTCATGCTGGCCGTACTCTTCGAACTGGATCCATGTCAACCGGCTGTTGCCGCAATTCCCTCTAGGCGGCACCTTCCGAAACCGGCTGCGCCACGGGCGGCGGCTGCATGTGCTGGGGAATTCTTCGACCGCACTCCGGACAAATGCCCGACGTGTTGCCGGTGAGATCGTAGCCGCAGCCCTGGCAGACGAATCCCCGATCTTCAAAGGGGAATGCGTGGCGATACATATCCCAGATGACCCGGGTCCGCGCCCAGCCGTCGCCCCAACGCTTGCCCTTCATCATCTGCACGAGAATGACGAGGAATGCAAGCGGAACGATGAGGCAGAGGTTCCGTTTGAACGACTGTGCGAATCCGATCGGCTCGCGCGTTGTTTCGTCCACCACCGTCACACCCGTCAGCCACCGGCCGAGGGACTTCCCAGTAAACCCATCCTTGCAGATGAACAGGAAGTTCACGACGATCTGGAATATGACGTCGATGATGGCGAATGAGCTGGCAGTCAGCGCCGCGCCGACGATCGGCGCCTCGCGATCGATCACATAGGTGACCGCCATCGTGGCAAACATGAACGCGATCGAATCGAGCAGGTACGCCCCCTGCCGTCGATTCGCAAATGCCACGGCGCACTTCTTGCAGACCCAGCCTGAATAAAGACGTTTCGCGCTCCTGCCCATCGACTTCGGCCGACGGCAGAGGGAACACACCAGGACTTGGATTTCCTCTGGTGCAGCCACGGATTCCGGCCCTCAACTGTTGATCTCCGCATCAGGCGCATCGTCGGCCTGACTCCTTCGATCCCAAGGGTATCCCAGACCCGAGTGCCGATGCAACTACGGCATTTCCGCCAAATGACCGCCGCCGCTTTATCATTCCATACGGCGCATCTCGGCGGATTTCATTGGTTTTCGATTCAGCCGTCGATACACTCATTTGACATGGACCCGTCACCCACCGGAACGACGGCGGCTGTCAACTGGGACAATGTGTCGGACGATGTCGCCTGTCCGCTCTGCGCCTACAACCTACGAGGGCTGGCCGAGCCGCGCTGTCCGGAGTGCGGCCATCGATTCGAGTGGTCGGAACTGCTTGCCGCCAGCGTCGTGCATCCGTGGCTGTTTGAACATCACCCGGAATCCAACCTTCGCTCACTATTGAGAACTCTCTACGAGTCCATCTGCGCGCAACGCTTCTGGACGTCCGTTCGACCGACCCATCGAATTCGGCCGAAGCGCTTGCTCGCCTTCCTCATGGCGCCGCTGCTCCTGACCACGGTGATTCCACTGGCGGCGCTAATGGTTCGGCAGTGCTCGCAGATTTCGTCGTCGAATCAACAGATGCGGACGGCCGTCAGAGCCAATATCAGAAAGTCCGATCCAAGATATGCTCAATATCTCGTGGCGCAATACGGCAGCGTTGAGGCGTACATGAATCGATTCTACCCCGTCTCGCCCATCGATTGCCTTTGGCGCTGGTACAACGACCTGAATCGGAATCACACGTTCTGGTGGGTTGCAACAAGACTGCTCCTGATCCTGCTGTGGCCGTTGATCAGCCTGCTGACGCTGTTGATCTTTGTGCGCTCGTTTCGGAGATCGAGAATTCGCCTTATACAACTCGTCCGGTGCGTCGTGTACGCGTCCGGCGTGTTTGTCATCTTCGCTGCGTTGCTGGCGGCCAATCTTGGATTCGCGGGAAGCGACTTTCAGCGGTGGACCCCCTCCGGCTATGGGACCCTGGTCGTCTCGATCCTCATTTACGAGTTGATCTTCATTCGAAATCTGATCCAGGCGTTCAAACGGTATCTTGAATTCCCGCATCCGATGACGACGGTGCTGGCTTCCCAGTTCATTGCAATCCTGATCGGCCTGCAACTCGCGGTTTTGCCGACCTTTCTGACCGGTCAACTTCTATTCTGATCAACGCCAGAAACGCCGAATCAGCACTCTTCCATGAATCCTCTTTGTGGCTGACCAACGTCTAAAAATTCCCTTCGATCGATCAAGGCCCGTTCCGCCGAATTCCGTTTAGTCCGATGCAGGCGTCTTGTGGAACGGTGTCGTTCGCGAAGCGGCCGCAACTCGGAATAGGCATATTGAGGAGAAATACCCGTGAAAGTAAAGCAGATTTCAAAGTTCATGTTACCCGCCGTCGCACTGACACTCTCGCTGTTTGCGACCGCAACGCAGGCCGCGCAGGTGGTCGACATCCTCTCCGGCCCTACTTTTGTCCGCGGTTCCTGGGCGAATTTCGGCTACCAGTTTTCCGTCAGTGAGCCGGTTCGTGTCAGTGCCCTCGGGCTGTTCGACTACCAGGGGAACGGCCTCGCCGAGTCGCATCCCGTCGGCATCTGGAACGAAGCGGGAACGCTGCTCGCACAGGTGCTCGTCGACAATGGAAGCGCGGTCGTGGTCGCCGCCAACCAGGGACACGCATGGCGGTACACTGACATCGCACCCCTCGATCTCGCACCGGGGAACTACAAACTCGGCGCATTCTATGCGACGACGGCGGACCCCTTCGTGGGTTCGTCACCCGAATGGACGGCCAACATCATCTATGCCCCGCAGGTCACGTTCGGCGGTTCCTTCGTGACCACCGGTGGCACGGAGTTCTTCACTGAACCCAACACGCCGACCTCGTTCAATCCGGGATTCTTCGGCCCGAACGCGATGTTCTCCCCCGTCCCCGAGCCGGGCACGCTGGCCTGCCTCCTGGTCGGCGGCCTCATGCTGGCCCGCCGGCGACGGTAGGCAACGCATCATCGCTCGGCCCACACCACGAGCGATCGCGACCAGGAACCAGACAAGACACGACCGCCCGCGGGAGCCTCTCCCCGCGGGCGGTTGTGCGTTAATCGGTGAGTCTATGAAACTGCGACGGCCCTCGGTGCAGTCGGTCGGTGGAGTGAATCGCACACGACGGCTCGAAACTTGGCCCAATTCCTGGGGGTTTGCCCTTTGAACTTCAACAGGCGCTCGATATGCTGATCGCTCATGAATGAAGTTCCTGACGGGCCGGAGTCAATCGTCAATTGGGACGAAATCAACGACGAGATCCTCTGCCCCCTTTGCGCGTACAATCTTCGCGGAATCAGCGGAAAGCGTTGCCCCGAATGCGGGTACGCTTTCGAGTGGTCCGACATTCTCGATGAGTCCCGGCGGCGACATCCCTATCTCTTCGAGCACCATCCTGAAGCGAATATCCGAAGTTTTCTTCGCACCTTTCTTGGCGCTCTTCGGCCGGGTCGATTCTGGAGGACGCTGCATCCGGCACAACCGTCTTCCGCTCGCAGGCTTATTTTCTATTCAGCTGGCCCACTTCTGCTGATGACCATTCTCATGCTGGCAACGCTGATCGGAAGTGAAATCGTCAGCTCCGTCGCGAGACGAAAGAGCTCTCATCAGGCAATAAAATCGTATATTACAACGCGCGAGCCCGGTCGCCTTCAACAGATCTTGACTCAATTCAAGGATGTCGACTCATATCTTGAAGCCAGATTTCCAACGACATATTCCGAAGCTGCGAAGGGTGAACTCGATGAAATCAAAAGCCTCAAGTTTCTTGACTACGATTCACCGCTGCGAAGGGCTCTGTTCATCGCAACCATGATCCTGATGTGGCCGTGGATAACGTACGCGAGCCTGCTGGTTTTCGGCCAGACGCGTCGGAAGGCGAAGGTCAGGCGAATTCACCTTTTGCGGTGTGTCGCATACTCCTCAAGTCCGGTCTTAATTTCCGCCGTGGTGATCGCTGTCCTGGCCGGCGGACTTTGTCATGAGTTTCCCGAGCCGCAGATCTTCTCGGATTATGACTTAACGTTGCTCTTGATTCTGGCGGAGGGTCTGACGGT
>CALLKH010000055.1 GCA_938008425.1 uncultured Planctomycetaceae bacterium
GACGACGGTGATGATCTGAATGCAGTTGGCGCTGTTGTTGCAGGAATCCGTCGCAGTCCAAGTTCTGGTGATGGTGCCGGTGTAACCGCCGCATCCGGAGTAGTCGGCGACGTCGGCGTAGGTGATGGCAGGATTCGGATCGCAATTGTCGGTTGCGGTGGCGGAGCCGGTATCGACGGGGTCGATGCTTCCACTGCACTCGACCGTGGCCGCTGCGGGGCAGGTGATAACCGGGGCGGTGCTGTCGATTCTGGTGTTGTAGGTCAGCGCGTTTGAGACGTTCGAGCAGCCGTCGATGAAGGTGACGGTGACGGTCGCACTGCAATTTCCGAGGATGGAGACCGAGTCTTTCAGCAGGCCGGGACAATTGTCCGTCGCTGAACTGTTCGCCAGCGCGGCGGATGCAGCGGCGCCGGGGCTGGCATAGCAGGCCGCGATCGGACCGCTGCTCACCGCAACCGGCGGCGTCGCGTCAATTCGCGTGAAGTATTGGACCGAGGCGGCGTTGCCAGAGCAATCGGTCACGGTGACCGTGACAGTGGCGCTGCAATCGCCGACCGTGGACGCGGTCTTCACCAAGTTGGGAACGGGCGTGCAGTTGTCGGTTGCCGTGGTTGCCGTGATGGCGGCGGCCTCGGCAAGGGCGACGGAGGAATAGCACGATGAGATTATTCCGGCGGTGACGATCGGCGGTGCGCCGTCGATCAGGATCGCGCCGGCGTTGAGGGCGGTCAGCGGAAGGAGCGAGTTGCCGTAGACGTCGGTCAGCCGCGTGGGCGGCGTGTGTGATCGGAATTCGAGCAACGATCCGGCCGAGCAGATGTCGGGCCCGATGACGGTGAAGGTCAATGTGACAAGATCGGCGTTCGCCGGTGAGGGGCTTTGCGGCGTGGGGCCGAGCTGCTGAATTCCGGAGGCGAGATTCAATTCGCCGGGCGCCGGGTTTACGAGTGCGAGTGTATTGATGACGGGAAGGCCGAATGGCGCGGGGGTGTAGGACCAGCCGGTGAAGGTGAGTCTGGCGACGTTGTAGCTCAGAAACGCCTGGAATCCCGCGGCGGGCGTGCCGAGATCCTTCATGGACAGCGTGGCGGTGACGGTGTCGCCGGGCTTGTAGCAGAGCTGATTGAATTTCAATTCGAGCGTTCCGGGACCACTGCCGGTGTTGACGACGAACTGGCCGGTGCAGGAGCAGCCGTTCAGTGTCACGGTGACGTCAAGCGTGACGGTGGGGCCTGCGCCGGCGTTGTAGGTGATGGCGGAGGTTCCCTGACCGGAGGTGATCGATCCGCCGGTGACCGTCCAGACGTAAGTGGCTCCGCCGCCGGGGTTGGCGACGGACGCCGCATTGCCGGTTGAGAACGCGGGGACGGTGGCGGCGGTCGAGATGTTACACGACGGCGTGACGCAGAGTTCCTCCAGATCATGAAGCACCGCGAGGTAGAGCGGATCGGGATCGTACGTCGAATTGCCGTAGGGAATGGAGAAGCTTGCATAGGCGCCCGGATCGGGCCCGGGATTGGTCATGCTCAACTGGCCGGCCGCTTCCGGCAGGACGAAGCCCTCGGCGACCCATTCCACCGACGGCGGCGTGAACGGCTGGGCTTGTTCAAACGCGAGCACGATGCCGTTCTTGTTGTCGGGTTCGGTGGTTCCCGAGATCGAGTCGAGATCCCAGTGGGCCGCAAGGCGCGGATCCGCGGACAACGCTGCGACACCACCTGTTCGAATCGCATTGAGGTCGGCGGTGGGGAGAACGTCATTGAACCAGCCGATGTCGTCCAGCATGCCATCGAGGAAACGTGTGGCCGGTGCGGTGGTGAGCTCGCCGGGATCACGGCCCATGTACATGATGCCGTTGACGGTATCGGCGATGGTGGCGGGGGTGAAATTGGTCAGGTTGGGGTCGAAGCCGGCGAGATAGGTAACCTCGGTCCCGCCCATGTAAATGCGCATGGTTCCGAGCGTCGAATTCCAGGTGTACTGGAGATTCACCCAGCTTGTGGCCGCGACGCCTGCGGGGCCTGCCTGTATGACGAAATCGCCGCCTTCGGAGGTGGCGCGACCGTAGAACTGGCCGCTGCTGTTGTTTCGAAACTGAAATTCGAGGCCCTGGTTTGAGGGCCCCTCGAAGAGTTGATGACGACGGCTGATGTCATCAAGTTTGACCCAGAGATTGAGCGTGCCCTTGGCGCCGACGTCAAAGAGCGGGCTTTGAAACCACGCGTAGTCGCCGTTGGTGTTGCCGCGAAATTCGACCGCTCCGCCGAAGACACCGAGGCCGGGTCGGAACGGATTGTAGGGCGCGGGCGGTGTTGGCGGTGTCGGCGGCCCCGGCGGCGGGCCGACGCCCTTCCATGTGCCGACCGCGTCGATGCGATCGGAGGCCACCATGTTGGTGACTTCAATTCGATCGATCTGATCGCTTGGGGTGAGGCCGAAATTGGAGAGATCGTACTGATATGCATGAAGCCGATCGTTGCCGGTGGTCACGGCTTCCGAGATCGGCGCCGCATAATACCAGCGGGAGAAGTATGGGCCGCCCAGCTGGTTGGCGACGCGCACGCGGATCATCATCGCCTCGGGCGCACCGAGCGAGCCTGATTCGAAGATGACGAAATCGGGACCGGGGCCGTTGGCGAGTGCGGGAATCGAAAGTGCCGCACCGCCGCCGCCGACGGTTCCGGCGAGCCATCCCACCGAGAGGCCGCGTCGATCGATGGCCTGATTCACGCTGGCGTTGTAGGGCAGATTGACGGCCGGCTTGCTCGGGGACGACGCGTGGCCGATCAAGACGGCGAAGACGCCGGCGTTGGCGTTGAAGGCCCCCCCAGAGACCGACGTGGGGAACTGCGAGATCGACGAGGTGACGTTCGCTGCGAGGACGTTGAACGCCGCGCCGCCGCGAACTCCGCTACGAATCTCCGACCCGGTGTTCGGACAATTTTCCTGAGTCCAGGTATATCCGCCCCATTGGATCGTCGTTCCGGCCTGGGCGGCCGATGCCAGACCCATCGCGAGTACCGCCATGGGAATCAAGATGCGAGTTGTCATGGGTCTCTCCATACCGATGCACGGTCGCTCGCTGTATTGCCCTGCTGGGCTTCGGCGCTCAGATGCGTCAGGCTATTGGCATTCGGACGAGGTTCTCCGGCCGAACGCGGACTTCGGTTCATTGTTTCTATCTGCGGGTACGGCGCTCATGCTTCGGGCGCCGAACCAAAAAGCACCCACCCCCGCGGCGGCGTCGTTGACGGCGCGCCGCGGGAATGGGGAGAGGCCTTGTCAATCGCCCAGTTCCGCCGACGTCGACATTTCTGGCGAGTTCGTCAGCGAAGCGGGTTTCAGCTTCTTCGGTCGCGCGCCCATCATGAACGCGTTGATATCTTGCTGATCAAGACGACCGTCGTTGTTCAGGTCGCCCGCCGCGAGTTCGCCCAGACCCCGCTTCTGGAGGGCCTTTACGGTGATGCTGAGCGTCGGGCCGTTGACCGGGGCGTTGATATTCAGCAGCCCACAGCAGTTGGGATCGCTGAATTGGAGGAAATTGATCTGGATGAAGGTGAAATCACCGGTAAAGACGATGCCGTCGCCGCTGATGTCGGCATGGGGGAACGCCGTGGCACAGGTGGTGTTGCCCGTGCCATAGTTGGCATTGAACTGACCGGCAAAGACGCCGAAGTCCAGAATGTCGATGTAGGGATCGTCGTTCAGGTTTCCGCCGACGAGCCGATCATCGTCGCCGCCGCTGTTGGTGAAGTCGGCGACGTACTGCGTGCCGAGGATGCCGAAATCATCCAGATCGGTGCGGCGGAGGGTGTGGAGGCGATCACGTGCCGTGATGCACTCGTAGTCTCCGCAGGGCACCAGAACCGACTGGTTCAACGCGAGTCCGCCGTTGAAGGTCATGACCTGTTCGACCACCACGGGTGAGGACCCGCAGCCCGTCGGGAAGAGTTCGAACGTGATGCAGCGATTCAAGGGGCCGGCGGCGACCGTCGGCTGGAGTTCGACTGACACGATCAGTTCGTTTGAACCCGTCACCGTCACGTCGAACGAGGTGTTTGAAGCGTTCCCACATTCATCCGTGAAGGTGTAGGTCACCGTGTTCGTGCCCTGCGGGAATGTATCGCCGGGAAGGTAATCGCTGCCGATCGTGACGGCGCCGCAGTTGTCCGTCGCCGTGGGCGGCGTCCAGTTCACGACGGCCGTGCAGCCGCCGGCATCCGCGTTGACGGTGATGTCCGGCATCGTGGCAGGGGTGAATACCGGCGGTGTCGTGTCGATCAGCGTGATCAGCTGGTCGCAGGTTGAGAAGTTGCCGCATTCATCCGTGGCCATCCACGTTCGGGTGATGACGCCCGTGCCTCCGCAACCAGCGGTAAAGGCGTCGGAATAGGTGATCACCGGCGCGGCGTCGCAATTGTCATTGGCCGTGGCGACGCCGGTATCCAGCGGATCGATGCTTGCATCGCACTCGATCGTCACGTCGCCGGGGCAAACGATGACGGGCGCCGTCGTATCAACGACTGTGATTATCTGATCCTGGCTGTGGGAGTTGCCGGAAGCATCGGTGACGGTCCATGTTCGGATGATGGTTCCGGTTCCGTCGCAACCCGTCAGGCCGGAATCGTCGTCGTTATAGGTGATGACGGTGAGCGGATCGCAGTTGTCGTTGGCGAGCGGGAACCCCAGCGCGGTATTTGGCGAGTTGGCCGAGAGTGTGATCGTTCCCGCGTAGAAGTCGATCAGATCGGTTCCGGCGTCTCCGGTGCTGTCGTAGGTCAAAGTACCGGAGAAGTAGAAATCGCCGTTCAGGTTGAAATTGGACATCGGCGAATCCGGCTGGCCGATCGTGTACCAGTGAATGATGTCGTCCGAGACGAGCTTTCCGGCGAATTGGGCCGTGTAGATCGGACCGACGCTGGTGAGTTTCAGTTGCAGGATTTCCACGTCGACGACGGGGTTTCCGGGCGACTGGCCGCGAATGGTGCTGTTGATGACCGTGCCCGCGGTGATGTTCGGCAGATGCGGGCTGTAGTTATTGATCGCCCACGTCACCGGACCGACCAGAATGCGGCCGCCGGGCGTATTGTTTCCGTTGTCATAGGCGTTGAGCAGCGGGGTGGGCACGGTGAGATCGTTGGTTGGCGCCGGGAGAACGAAATCCAGTCCGAACTGCGATTGCGGCCAGGGGAGCCCGCTGAAAATGCTCTGCCAGGTGACGAACGGATTGCTGCCGATGAGCTGCGCGTTATCAAACACGTACGCCGCGCCGGCCGCTCCGCCGAGCGGGGCGTTGGCGCCGTTGAACTGGGCCTTCATGAAGGCTTGATTCGCGGGATTTTCACCCCCGCCATTGTTGTTGTAATAGATGGCGACGCCGCCGGTCGCGACGCCGAACGGAATGCCCGGAACGAGGGAATCGCTGCATTCGACATCGACATCGGCCGGGAACGAGGTGAAGAACGGATCTTCGTTGTCCTCGACGGTGACGTCGAACATGCACTGCGTCGAGTTTCCACAGGCGTCGGTGGCCGTGCAGGTAACCGAGGTGATTCCCAGCGGGAAGGTTGAGCCGCTCGGCATGACGCAGCTGACCGGCACGTTTCTGACGAGCCGGGTGTTGTCAATGGCGAGTGAGTCCACTTCGAGGAAGGTGAACCACATGTATCGGTTTCCACCGACCAGGGTGGCGAGGAGGTCGGACGGCGTGTGGCGCGTTTCAGTAAAGAGAAGCGTGCCGCCCCCGTCTCGCAGG
>CALLKH010000056.1 GCA_938008425.1 uncultured Planctomycetaceae bacterium
GTGTGACATCTGTCGATAGAGTGACACGCCCTCAATCGTGGTATCAAGATTAAGGAGCGACTTTCCACGGGGGAATCGCCCGGTGGCAAGCGGATGATCCGAGGCGAGAATTCCCTTGCGGCCGACGGGGATCGCATCGACCAGCGCCTGCACCGCCGAGTTTCCGTCGCCCTGGCCATCGGCTGATTCGATGAGCAGAAGCCCGCCGCCCTCGAGGTACGTCTTGATCCGCTCAAGCTCGGATCGGTTCAAGACCTTGGAGCCCCGGGTCGTCAGATGCATCAGGTCGATCGTGGACAGTTGATCATCAGGCAGTGCATCACTTGTTTCGTCAGCGTCAATGGTCAATCCGGTTCGGCGCTGAATGTCATCGGCGCGTCGCTGCCAGAATCCCCGATGCGCGGCCCACTCGCCTGCGTAGGAGAATCTTTTTACGCGGAGCGTGCCCAGATCGCGGGCGACCGGAGATCCCAATTCAGCCTGCCGCAGCACAAGAGGAAGTTCATTGTATGCCGGCGCGCAGTAGATTCGGATGTTGGCCATGATCTTCCATACATCGTCGAACTGCCGCTTGTCCTGGTGCCACGCGCCCGCCAGATCCACGGGGCAGAGAATGACCAGCAGTCTCGGGCCGTCCATCAGCGCCTTCAGCGGAATGTGTCGCCTCCATTCGCTCCCCGGGCCGCCGAAATGGCATGAATAGAGCGGATGGGTGTCATCGAGTTCTCGAAAGTGCAGGTCCAGATCGGCGAAGATCTTTTCGAACACCTTCGTCGAGCTCTCGATGAATGCCGCGCCCCGGCGGTCGGCGTGAAGAAAGACGGTGCCGCCGCGGTCGACGAATTCCCGAATTCGCGAGCGAACATCGGGCGGCAGCGTCAACTCCTTGTTGCCGCCGATGTAGAGAAACGGCGCGTCCTGGAGCGTCTGGAGGGTTGCATTCATCGGAATCCGCTGCCAGCGAACAAGCCGCTCAAACGTGCGGGAGAGATATCGCGTCAGCGTGAAGAGATCGCGGTGGTAGTAATTCCACTCATTCGCGTCGTCCTCGTGTTCCAGTTTCTGAAAGAGCACCGGCGCACGACCGTGAACAAGAAAAATGAGCGCGAAGGCGTCGGCCACGGGAATGGATCCCCATTGGTGGCGGCTGACGCGCCCGGCGTGCTGACGAAACCAGTCGATGCCGCCGATGTGCGTCCGGCCGCTGGCGAGCCCGAGGCGCTCGAGCCCGAACAGTTCATAACCGCCGTGCTGGCGAATGTCCGGAGGGTGAAGTTCGAGAAACTTGTCGCCGTCCTCGATGGCCTGATAGATCCGGCTCATTTTCTTGCGGGCGTTCTTGTTCGGAGCGCATCCTCGAAACAACTCGTACGGCCGATCCAGTCTTGAATAGTGGCGATCAAGTGCGATGTAGAGACTGTTGCATCCGGCGACGGTCATCGAAGGAGTGCCGCCTTCGGTTCGGCCGCGCCGATAAGGCCAGCCGCCGCCCGGCTTCTGACAGTTGAGCCAGTAATTCGCCATGCGTTCCCAGTAGACACCGGGGATTTCCACATCGCCGATTGAACTGGCCCAGAGGCCGAGATTTCCGAACTGCGTGTTTGAATTGTCGCCGTTGGAGGAGGCCACGACGTAGTCATACGCTCCGTCGTTGCCCATCGCCCGCATCAGCCAGGAGGCCTCATCGTTCAGATGCCGTGAAAAGCGACGGCGCGACTTGGCACTCAGTCGCCGTTCGAGCAGCAGGCTCCAGACACCGGCGCGAAGACTGTGAACGTAGGTTCCGGCTTCCTTTGTCTCGTCATTCGCCAGCGCCTCGATGAGTCGCTCCATCCGCGGCTCATTCGCCTCGACGCCGGCGCTCAGGAGAGCCAGCGCCGCCAATGCCGAAGGACCGCCGAAGGTCAGGTCGGTCAGCTCGGGCTGTATGTAGCCGGAGGGATTCCAGGTGACGATGAGTTGCCTGCGAATCTTCTTCTTCTTGTCATCGTCGCGCGGCATGATTTCGACCATGCCGCCGGCCACGCGCGTGACGGTCCCCGTAATGGTCAGAATCGGGCCGCGCAGGTTTCGATCGTGATAGGTGATGACGTCAAACGTGCGCGTCTGATTGAGAAGGGCCTCAATGCCGGCATCGACGGCCGCATCGACCTCGTCAGCCAGATCGGCCGCGCGAAGCGTCGTCGGACCAAGGGCGACCAGCGCGAACGCGAGTCGAATCGTGGACCGACCAATTGGGTTTTGTCGCGACCCGAAGCGCATTTCGTTTCCAGGAAATCCCGATGAACAGGCAGGTTCAAAAATCGTCGCCACACTCGGGGGGCGTTAACGTCATACCGTCGTGTCGGCCGACGCCAGGCGGGTCAGGGCGTCCACACATCGGGCGACGTCGTCTGGCGTATTATAGACGCCGAAGCTCAAGCGCGTCGTGCCGCCCGCGGCATCGGTGCCGATGGTGCGGTGCGCCAGCGGGGCGCAGTGAATGCCCGGCCGGGTGAGAATGCCGAATTCAGATTCGAGCAGGGCGGCCAGTTCCGCAGGTTCCAGGCCCTCGACGCTGACACTGAACACCGCGACCCGGTCATCGGGCTCGGCCGGACCGAAGACTCTCAGGCCCGGAATTTCGCGGGATGCGTGCAGAAAGCCCCGCGAAAGCTCCAGGTCATGTTCCCGGCAGGCCGGAACCTTTTTCTGATCCAGCCACTCCAGCGCAGCATTCAGGCCGGCGATTCCGATTGCATTGTGGCTGCCCGATTCAAACCGATCGGGCATGAAGTCGGGTTGCACCGGCAGTTCGCTCACGCTCCCCGTCCCGCCATGAACGAGCGGCGTGATGCGCTTTTCAAGTCCGGATCGGATGTACAAAGCACCAGTGCCGAGCGGCCCCATGAGGCCCTTGTGCCCCGGCATGGCGAGGAGATCGATGTTCATCGCCCGGACGTCGATCGGCACGTGTCCGGCGGTCTGGGCGGCGTCGACGAGGAATGGAATGCCGCGGCGCTTCGCTTCCGCGCCGACGACGGCGATCGGCTGAAGGGCGCCCGTCACGTTGCTGGCATGGGTCAGGCAGATCAGTTTTGTATCCGGTCGAATCGCTTCGAAGAACCGGGCCGGGTCGAGAAGCGTCGTGGCGGAATCCACCTGGACATAGGTGACATCGACGCGATCCGAGGCGGAGAGGGCGTTGAGCGGTCGTAGAACGGAGTTATGTTCCATAACCGTCGTGACGACATGATCGCCGGGGCGCAGCAGGCCCTTGATGGCCTGATTGAGCGCGGCCGAGCAGTTGTGAAGGAAGACGAGTTCCAGCTCGCTCGCGGCATTGATCAATCGGGCCAATCGCCGGCGGCATCGGGTCAGGAGTTCCCCGGTTTCGATCGCCTCGCGATAGGCGCCGCGGCCGGCCGATGCGCCCAGCTCGTCGGCGTATGCCCGCATGGCGTCCCAGACGGCGGGCGGCTTGGGAAAACTCGTTGCGGCGTTGTCGGCGTAGAGCCGTTCGGGCATGTCGGATTCTCCGTGTTGCGGACCGACTTGGTGAGACGTCGTCCTTGCCTGTATTGTACGGGAATGAGGAGCCCTTTGCAGCGGGGGCCCAGACGGTTCGGCCACATCCAGGAGGCATCAATGTCGAAGTCCCGGCGAATGGTGGATGTCAATGACGGCAAGCCGCGGTGTGCCTGGGCGCGAACGGATGCGCTGCTCGCCACCTACCACGACCATGACTGGGGCAAGGCGATCAGGACCGACGCGGGTCATCTTGAGCGGCTCGCGCAGGAGATTTTTCAGTGCGGCCTGTCATGGAAAATCGTGCTGGTCAAGAGCCCGGCACTTCGCGAAGCCTTTCATGAATACGACCCACTCCGCGTCTCGAAGATGACGTCGCGCGACGTGGATCGCCTGTGTTCAGATGCCGCGATCATTCGCAATCGCCGAAAGATTGAGGCAACAATTCACAATGCGAAGGTGATGATGAAGCTCGCGGGGGATCATGGATCCTATGTTCGCTGGCTCGGCTCGTTGCCGTCCAAGTCCGCCGCCGACGTATCGGCGCTTTATCCACTCTTCAAGAAAACCTTCAAATT
>CALLKH010000057.1 GCA_938008425.1 uncultured Planctomycetaceae bacterium
GATGCGGCCGAGCATAGTTCTTCGAACAGGCCCAACTCCCGCAGGTCCTGACGCGAATCAGCGGGGGTAACCGCCTCGCAGAGATCTTCCATCGGCAACAGTTCGTAGTAGCCGCTCTCGCTGAAGTCTCGAACCTGCGACGGCATGCACCGGCAGATCAGCGTCGTGATGCGGGCGTCAGGGTGCGAAAGGTAGACAAACGGTCCCATGGGGATCGGCCCGTCGGCCAAGGCGCGAATCACCATCGAATCGGGCGTTTCATCTGTGGCACGTTCGACCGCAAAGCTCCGTCCCGGCAGCACACTTCCAAATTGTCTCGCGGCAGACGCCTCCAGGGTGTTTGAGACCAGCCAGACGTCAATCGGGGTTGTCGGATCAATCACCTGCCACAACGCCGGGAAACCTTCGGCGTCGAGCGTCATCCGGAAGCCTCGCCATCGCGATTCACCCGTCTCACGCGGCGGCGTACCGCCCTGCCACCATACGAAGGTCAGGCGGCGATGAGTTCGTTCGCCGGTTCGCATGGTTTGATCGAGGTAGTAGACGGTCGGGCGCGACGGGTAGGCGATCCAATGGCCGGAATCGCCCCGTTCAATTCTCGCCGGCGTCAACGACAGTTTGTCAGCACCGTCCGACGCCGGCGTTTCCACTACGATCAACGGACAAAGCGGGTGCAATTCTTCCGGCGTGGTTTCATCGGCGGGCTTGAAGAAAAAGGCGAGGTCAAAGGTGACTCCGGCCTGTTCGATCAGCCGATCTCGCTCCATCACGCCGACGTCGGTCGTCGCTCGATGGGTGGTGGCGTCCGCCCCGGTGTCCGCCGGATTGCGATCGGTCCGACCGTCGGAGCAGCCCGCTGTTGCGATCGCCAGGAATGTGATCAGCGACCGCATTCTTAGCGGCCGGATTGCACGCTGTTTCTGGATGGAAAGTTGGCGCACGGAATCTGCCTGAAATCACGACGGTGCGTTCAATGCGTGGCGGAGCCTGGACTATGCTCTCGTGGGATCGGTTCGTTCGACATCGACGCCGAATTCCCGAATCGCCTCTGCGAGAACCGAACGGTCCAGCTCTTCCCGTCTGACCAGCACCTCCAGCGCCGCCAGCGTGATCGACTCGGCGTCAACCTCGAAGAATTTTCGCAATTCTTCACGGGCCTCGCTGCGGCCGAATCCGTCGGTTCCGAGCGAAACGAACTGGGCCGGCGCGAATCGCGCCATCTGGTCGGCCACGAGCTTGACGTAGTCCGAAGCGGCGACGATGGGGTATGCGTCGTTCTTGAGCTGCTGTTCGAAATACGACTTCTTCTGCGTCTCAAGCGGATGCAGCCGGTTCCATCGTTCGACCATGAGTGCGTCGCGGCGAAGTTGCTGATAACTCGTGACGCTCCAGAGATCCGCACTGACCTTGAATCGCTCCGCGAGCATCGTCTGCGCGCGGATCACTTCGTTCATGATCGCGCCGCTGCCGAACAGATGAACGCGCGGCCAGTTGCGTTTCCTGGCGCCTTCGGCGAATCGGTAGAAACCCTTGATGATGCCTTCGTCGGTTGCGCTCTCGGGCATCCGCGGCATTTCGTAGGGTTCGTTGCCGATCGTGATGTAGTAGAAGACGTCGTCGCACTTGTTGTACATGCGGCGGATGCCTTCCTGAATGATCACGGCCAGTTCGTAGGAAAACGCCGGATCATAGGCGAGCAGGTTCGGCACGAGCGTCGCCATGAGCTGGCTGTTGCCGTCCTGGTGCTGGAGGCCTTCGCCGGCCAGCGTGGTGCGGCCGGCGGTCGCGCCCATGAGGAATCCGCGACAGCGCTGATCGCCGCAGGCCCAGATGCTGTCACCGACCCGCTGGAAGCCGAACATGGAGTAGAAGGTGTAGAACGGAATCATGTTGACGCCATGGGTGGCGTAGGCCGATCCCGCCGCGGCGAATGAGGCCATCGAACCGGCCTCGGTGATGCCTTCCTCAAGAATCTGGCCGTCGGTCTCCTCGCGATAGCGCAGGAGCGTGTGCGAATCGACGGGGTCGTACTTCTGGCCATCGTGGGCGTAGATGCCGTACTTCTGGAAGAGCGTCTCCATGCCGAAGGTCCGCGCTTCATCCGGAATGATCGGCACGATGTACTTGCTGATCTGCTTGTCCTGAAGCAGTTTTGCGAGGATGCGAACGAAGACCATCGTGGTCGATGCGGCGCGCCCCCCGCTGCCTTCGCGAAACTCGTCGAAGATCTTTTCGGGCACTTTCTCCAGCGGCTGGGCGCGAACATAGCGATGCGGCACGGAGCCGCCCCGCCGACGCATGACGTCCATCAGGTACTGGTGTTCTTCGCTGTCCTCGGGCGGACGATAGAACGGCGCGTCGCGAAGCTCGCGATCCGAGATCGGAATGTCGAAGCGGTCGCGGAAGCTCTTGAGCTCCTCGTCGTTCATCTTCTTCTGCTGGTGGGTGATGTTCTTACCTTCGCCCGCTTCGCCAAGGCCGTACCCCTTGATCGTCCGGGCGAGCACCACTGATGGCTGGCCGTTGTGTTCCGTTGCCGCCTTGTAGGCCGCGTAAACCTTCTCCGGATCGTGCCCGCCAAGGCGGAGCTTTTCGATCTGCTTGTCGCTGAGGTGTTCAACGAGTTGCTTGAGCCTCGGATCGGTGCCGAAGAAGTGATCCCGGATGTAGGCGCCGTTCTCGACCGTATACTTCTGCCACTGGCCGTCGACGACCTGCGCCATTCTCGCCGGCAGCAGGTTCTCCTCGTCGGCGTCGAGCAGCAGGTCCCAGTCGTCGCCCCACAGTACCTTGATGACATTCCAGCCCGCGCCGGTGAACGCGGCTTCCAGTTCCTGGATGACGTTGCCGTTGCCGCGAACCGGGCCATCGAGCCGCTGCAGGTTGCAGTTGACCACGAAGGTGAGGTTGTCGAGATGTTCGCGGGATGCGAGCGTGATGGCGCCGAGGCTTTCCGGTTCGTCCATTTCACCGTCGCCGAGAAAGGCCCAGACCCGGCAGTTGTCGGTGTCGGCCATCCCGCGGTGGTGCAGGTATCGGTTGAAGCGCGCCTGATAGATCGCGCTGATCGAGGCGAGGCCCATCGAGACGGTCGGGAATTCCCAGAAGTCCGGCATGAGCCACGGGTGCGGATAGCTGCTGAGCCCCCCGCCGCTGGCCAGCTCTCGCCGGAAGTTGTGCATCTGCTCGGTGGACAGCCGCCCTTCCAGATAGGCCCGCGCATAGACGCCGGGGGCCGAGTGTCCCTGGAAGAAAATCTGGTCTCCGCTTCGCTCGTCGTTGTTCGCCCGGAAGAAGTGGTTCATGGCGACCTGGAAGAGCGTGGCGCAGCTTGCGAAGGTGGAAATGTGGCCACCGATGCCGGGCGATCGCCGATTGCCGCGGACCACGAGCGCCATCGCGTTCCAGCGGATGATGCTCTTGAGCCGCCGCTCGACCGCTCGGTTGCCGGGATACGGCGGCTGGCGGTCGCGCGAAATGGTATTGACATAGGGCGTGTTGGAATTCACCGGGAATGGGAGGCCGGTGGCGCGGGCATGGTCCCGCACCCTGCCGAGCAGGAACTTCGCACGATCGGGACCGTCGAGGGCCACGACGTCGCTCAGCGAATCCACCCACTCCTGGGTTTCGATGGTATTGATGTCATCCGGTATGTGTTTATGCATACCGGACAGCTTAGTGGAGAACGCCGGAAGGTCAAGGAAAAGCGGCACTTAGGGCACCTGCAGGCCGATTTCGAAGGAGCTGCCTCGTGGGCCCGGGTCGATCGGCCGGGTTGTGAAATGTCTGGAGCCCATAGTCGTGAGGGGATGACCCGATTCGTGGGAACATCTCGGGGCTGCCACCGCTGACGCGAGCAGATATTGAATCGGCAGGCGACATCCCTTCTCGGAAGAAGGACAGGGTCTCTCAACGTAACGGTGAAAGAGGATTGCCGCGTGGCAATTGTATGTGGGAGTCCACGAACGATTAGGAGATCTGGATACACACCGTCTTCGATGGGCCTTAATTCATCGGCCATACGGATCAGAATAAGCGGAGCTTTACCGTCAATCTGAAACGCGCCTGCCCGGCGCCCGACAACGAGCGCTCTTCTGCTCCCTTCAATCGTGCGGGCACTTGATGTACTCAAGCGATTTGATCCCCCCTGCGAAGGGTGCTTCTCAACGAACCTCCAGATTCCACAGCCTTGTCCCTGCCCGCCGTGGACCCTGTGGTGAGGTATTTGCCGCACGTGGGAAATTCCTGATATTTCAAGGAATATCCGGCGAGACGCGCGGCCACTCGGCGGCTATGATCCTGTCAGACGTGTGGTGGGCGTACCACCAACGATTGGCCACGATCACTTCCTCTCTCCGGCCCGAACAATCGTGGTCAATTGGGTGCGCTCATCGCACGTTTCTTTTTTTACCGCACGCCACATCGCCGGTCTCAGCATTTGATCCTTCCGGGTTGCTTTTCGTGGCTTCATCCCATCCTTTTGCTTCTCATCTGCCAGGTTTCGCTGCCTGCGATCGAGCCTCAGTTCCTCCGTTAACGCAGCCTCGCTCCCTGCCGGCGAACCATTTCTTGCAAATCAAGTTTTTTTAAAGGCTTCGACCGCCGCTTTGCGTGACTGGGAACGGGTGGGCAATTCATGCACGCGGTCGATTTCCTGTGACCCGCGCGGCTCGTCCAGGGTTTGACACTTCGGTGTGCTGTTCGCGGCGATGCGGACTCGCCATTTGCGCCTCGCAGATCAGAAC
>CALLKH010000058.1 GCA_938008425.1 uncultured Planctomycetaceae bacterium
GTACACGATCGATTGACGCGCATCGCCATAGATCGTCCAATATACTTCCCATGGCGGAACCAAGAACACAAGTGCAAGAAGCACGCAGGATCCCGAAAAAGCTATTAACTGAGCTCTGCCCATACACCGCGAGAATGTACCGAAGCTCAGGATGATGTTCAAATGGATTAATGTGTGTGAGTTTTGGATTTACAGCCGTGTGCAAACTTGGGAGCAAGGACTTGATCCTCCTGCACTTAGAACGCCCGACCCGCATACCAGGATTCTCAATAATTGGGTAGCTATTACTCCGAAATGAAAATCGACCTCCACACCCACATCCTCCCCGAAAACTGGCCCAGCCTGCGCGACAAGTACGGTTACGGCGGCTTCGTCCAGCTTGATCATCACGCCCCCTGCCGGGCGAAGATGCACATCGACGGCCAGTTCTTCCGTGAGATCGCCAGCAACTGCTGGGACCCGGCCGCACGGATCAAGGAATGTGATGAAACCCGCGTTCAGATGCAGGTCCTCTCCACCGTGCCCGTCATGTTCAGCTACTGGGCCAAACCGGAACACTGCCTCGATCTATCGATGCTGCTCAACGACCACATCGCCGGCATCGTCCGCGAGCACCCGACACGATTCAGCGGCCTCGGCACGATCCCGATGCAGGACGCCGACCTCGCCATCAGGGAACTCGAACGCTGTGTCAAACAACTCGGCCTGCCCGGCGTCGAGATCGGCAGCAACATCAACGACAGGAATCTGAACGACCCCGCGTTCTTTCCCATCTTTGAAGCCGCGCAGGAACTCGGCGCCGCAATCTTCGTCCACCCGTGGGAGGTCATCGGCAAGGACCGCATGCCGAAGTACTGGCTGCCCTGGCTCGTCGGCATGCCCGCGACCACCGCCATGGCCATCTGCTGCATGATTTTCGGCGGCGTCTTCGAACGGCTGCCGCGCCTGAAGGTCTGCTTCGCGCACTGCGGCGGGTCGTTCCCCTTCACCATCGGTCGCATCCAGCACGGCTTCGACGTCCGGCCGGATCTCTGCGCCATCGACAACGCCATCGCACCGACCGAGTACATCGGGAAGTTCTACATGGACACGCTGGTCCACGACCCCGACGCCCTGCGATTCGTCATGAATCGCTTCGGCGCGAACCGGCTCGCCATGGGCAGCGACTACCCATTCCCGCTCGGCGAGGCCGTGCCGGGCGCGATGATCGAGTCGATGACCGACCTCACCCCCTACCAGCGCGAGCGAATGCTCTGGGGCACCGCGGCCGAGTTCCTCAGTCTGCGGGTCGGTTGAGTCGCAAACCGGGGCGACTGGCCCTAAACTCCGCACCATGAGCGCAAGACCCACCCAGCCCGGCGGCGTGCAGTTTGAGGCGTCCGAATCGTTCGCCAGGTCGATGGACGCCCGCGACCCGCTTCGGGAGTTCCGCGACCGGTTTCATCTGCCCGTCGCTCCCGACAACCGCGAGGCGCTCTACCTCTGCGGCAACTCGCTGGGGCTTCAACCGAGAACCACGCGAGAACTCCTGACCGAAGAACTGGACGACTGGGCACGCCTCGGCGTCGAGGCGCATTTCGAGGGCACGCGGCCCTGGTATTCGTACCACGAGCAGTTTCGCGAGATGGGCGCGCGGCTCGTCGGCGCTCTGCCCGGCGAAGTCGTGATGATGAACAGCCTCACGGTGAATCTGCACCTCCTGATGGTCAGCTTCTACCGGCCGACGGCGGAGCGCTACAAGATTCTCATCGACTGGCCCGCGTTTCCGTCGGACATCTACGCGATGAAGTCGCAAATTCGATGCCACGGTTATGACCCCGACGACGCCTTCATCACCGCCCGGCCGCGCGAGGGCGAGCACACGCTGCGAACCGGGGATATCGAGGCGCTGCTCGAGCGCGAGGGCTCGCGGATCGCCGTCGTACTCATGGCCGGCGTGAATTATTTCACCGGGCAGCACTATGAAATGGAGCGCATCACGGCGGCCGCGCACGATCAGGGCTGCATCGTCGGCTGGGACCTCGCCCACGCGGCGGGCAATGTGCCGCTGTCGCTGCACGACTGGAACGTCGATTTCGCGGCCTGGTGCAATTACAAGTATCTGAACAGCGGACCCGGCGCGGTGGCGGGCGCGTATGTCCACGAACACCACGGCAGGAATCTCGATCTGCTGCGGTTCGCCGGCTGGTGGGGCAACGACCCTGACCGGCGATTTATGATGCACCTCCAGCCGGACTTCATCCCGCGCGAGGGCGCCGACGGCTGGCAGCTTTCAAACCCGCCGATCATGGCCCTCGCCCCTGTGCTTGCCTCGATGCGAATTTTTGATGAGGCCGGCATGAATGCGCTTCGCGAAAAGTCGCTGCTGCTGACCGGCTATCTGGAGTGGCTGATTGATCGCATCCCGAACAAGCGGTTCGAGATCATCACCCCGAAGGACCCCGCCCAGCGCGGCTGCCAGCTTTCCATCCTGGCGCACGACGACCCGAAGCGGCTGTTCAAATCGCTTCAGTCGGCGCACGTCATCGGCGATTTCCGCGAACCCAATGTCATCCGCGTCGCGCCCGTGCCGCTTTACAATTCGTTTCACGATGTCTGGCGCTTTGCCGGTCACCTTCAAACCCAATCAGGCAGCGACTGAAGTGCTCACGATACCCAGGGATTACGCCCAAATCAGCACATCGGCCGGATCGGTCGAAGGCCGGCACAGCATCATCTGGAGTCACCGGTGACGTCACCGAAAGAGACCTTCATCATCGTCGGCGCAGGCCTCGCCGGCGGCGTCATGGCGAATTACCTCGGCGCGGCCGGCCACGATGTTCATGTTTATGAACGACGCCCCGACCTGCGACGCGTCGGCGCAGCCGGCGGGCGGTCCATCAATCTCGCGCTGAGCGTGCGCGGCATGCACGCCCTGAAGGAAATCGGCGTGCTCGACACCGTCATGGATCAGGCCGTGCCGATGCCGGGCCGTATGATTCACGGCGTCGATCGCTCGCTCACCTTCCAGCCCTACGGCACCCACGGCGAGGCGATCTACAGCGTCTCGCGCGGCGGTCTCAATGCCATTCTGCTTGACGCCGTCGCTCGATATCCGAACGTCAAGCTGTACTTCGATCACAAGTGTATCGATGTCGACATCGATTCCGGCGTGACCACCTACGAGAACGCCGACGGCAAGACCGTGAACGGCCCCGCGGGAATCGACATCAGCGCGGACGGCGCCTTCTCGGCCGTTCGAGCGCGCATGCAGCGGCTCGATCGCTTCGACTACAGCCAGTCCTACCTTGAGCACGGCTACAAGGAACTTTGCATACCCGCTGCCGACGCCGGCGGCTGGCGGATGCAGAAGGACGCGCTGCACATCTGGCCGCGGCGCAGCTACATGATGATCGCCCTGCCGAACGCCGATGGCTCGTTCACCGTGACATGCTTCTGGCCGGTCGATGGCCCCAACGGGTTCAACGCACTGAAGACGCCCGAACAGGTGACGGCGTATTTCAACGAGCACTTCCCCGACGCGGTCGCCCTCATGCCCACGCTGGCCGAGGATTACTTCTCGAATCCGACCAGTTCACTCGTCACCGTTCGCTGCGGGCCGTGGAACTGGCGCGACAAAGTCGTCATCCTCGGCGACGCGGCGCACGCCATCGTCCCCTTCTTCGGCCAGGGCATGAACTGCGCCTTCGAAGACTGCACGGCGCTGAACGACCGGATCAAAACGTGCAACGGCGACTACGCCCGCGCGTTCCATGACTTCTACGTCGAGCGCAAGCGCCACGCCGACGCCATCGCCGACCTCGCCCTTCAGAACTTCGTCGAAATGCGCGACAAGGTCGGCGACCCGAAGTTTCTACGCAGGAAGAAGATGGAAAAGCGCCTGCACCGCTGGTTTCCGAATTGGTACATGCCGCTCTATGAAATGGTCAGCTTCACGCGGATCGGCTATGCCGACGCCGTGGATCGGGCAAAGCGGCAGGACAAGACGCTGGCACGGATTCGCCAGGGGCTGGTATGGGCGATCGCCCTGATCGTCATACTGGTACTCCTGTTTGCATTTCGACGATAGGATCGCAGCGGTTCGATGGTTTGCAGACTCCGACCTGCCGATCAGACGAGGCGCCTCGTCAACCGACGCATTCGTTCGAGGTCCGGGCTAATTCGCCGGCTCCAGAGGTAAGTAGATATCCGTGATCAACTTGTCCGGCGTCGTGTTCATCGGCGAGTTGCGATAGAACTCCAGCGGTGGAGAGGCCCTGAGCTCGCGGCCGCTGCCCGGTAGCCAGCCGCCGCACAGTCGCGAGTACGAATATCCCAGTGTTTCGTACGGACCGACATGCTGATACACGGCGTACTCACCGCCGCCGACGGTCTGCTCTCCGATGTTTCCTTCCGGGGTCGCCGCGGGACCGACGGTGATGCAGGCGTCATAGCGAATCTTGTCGGGATCGGTCACACCCGGAGCATCATGGCAGACGCCGATCATGACGGTCTGCGGACCCAGCAGTCCGCGCGGCCCCGCCCAGCCGCACAGACGACTCCAGGCGTCGCCCACCGCCATGTATGGGCCGACATGCCGCAGGAAAAGCACTCTCGTTTCCGGAACCGATTGGATTCGAACAGTCATCTCTGATACCTCCCATGCGGCGCACTGAAATTCATCAACACGGCCGCTCTCCTCGTAGTGAACGCCCGACGGTGACGGCCGCAACATTGCGGCGCGCCTCGTCTGGCGGTATTCGGTCGGTGATGCGTCAAAGTGATCGCGAAATGCGCGGGTGAAGGCCTCGTGAGTTTCGTAACCGGCCTCGAAGGCGACGCGCGTGACCGGCGACTCGGACAAAGTGAGCCGCATGGCCGCCCGCTCCAGCCGCAGCCTGCGGATGTGCTGGAGCACGCTCTCCCCCACCATTCCCCGGAAGATGCGATGGAAGTGGTACGGAGAGAAGTGGGCGACGGTCGCGAGCGTGTCGAGTTCCAGCGCCTCGTCGAGGTGCGTCTGGATGTAAACCAGAACGCGAAGGATGCGTTCCCGGTAAGATTGTCTGGTTTGATCTTTCATTCACATCTCCGAACGAGAGAATACATTGCGGGGACCGGGCATGCTTGACGGTTCTTGCTCATTTTATGAGTCTCCGTCGGCCCGCCCAATGGTGCCGCCTGGATTCCACGCACCAATCGATGCGGCACTACATCACGCCGGCGTTTGCCTGTAGGATTAGGACCGGTTTATTCGCCCGCGAGACGCGTTGGAGACACGAACGACATGGCCCTCACCTACGCCAGTTACCTTCAGATCGACAAGCTGCTCGAGCTTCAGGTGCCGAAGTCGACGCCGCCCGAGCATGACGAGATGCTTTTCATCGTCATCCATCAAACCTACGAGCTCTGGTTCCGCCTGATGCTTCAGGAGATGGAAAAAGTCTGCCGCGACTTTTCGGCCAACGAACTGTCCGGCGCGATTCACACGTGGAAGCGACTCCGCACGATCATGAAGACGCTTGTCGGCCAGCTCGACATCCTCGAGACCATGACGCCCATGTCGTTCACCAGCTTTCGCGATCGGCTGGAAACGGCGTCGGGATTTCAGTCGGCGCAGTTCCGCGAATTCGAATTCATGCTCGGCTACAAGCGGCCCGAAATGATGAAGCCCTGCGTTGACGACCCGGTTGGCCTTGCGAAAATCGAGAAGCGACTGCGAAGCCGGAGCGTCGTCGATCACTTCTATGACTTTCTCGCACACCAGGGCATCGAGATTCCGAAGGCCCTTCGCGAGAAGCCCGTTGAATCGTCGACGCAGGCCAGCGAGGAAATCCAGGACGGCCTGCACCGGCTGTACCAGTCGCCGAAGCATCAGCACACGGTGATCCTGTTCGAACTGATGACCGACTTCGATGAAGGCCAGCAGGAGTGGCGCTACCGGCACGTGAAGGCCGTCGAGCGGACAATCGGCAACAAACAGGGCACGGGCGGATCGCTGGGCGTCGAGTTTCTGAAGCGCTCGCTCTTTCAGCCTGTCTTTCCGGATCTGTGGGCGATTCGACATCGACTGTAATTCTCAAGGGGATTGCGCATGGCGGACGGCGCTCACATCTTCGACATCACCCCGAGAATCACCGACAAGCTCGGTGTCTGGCCGGGCGACACGCCGCTTTCGCGCGAAGTGCTCATGGACATGCAGCGCGGCGACGGCCTCACGCTCTCGACGCTGCGGGCGACGGTTCACCTCGGCGCGCACGCCGACGGGCCGAACCACTACGGCAAGGACGCACCCGCGATCGACTCTCGCTCACTCGATTACTATCTCGGACTGTGCCAGGTGATACGCGTCAACGTCGCCCGCGGCACACGAGTGACCACGGCCGACGTCGCCGCCGGCCTGGCACACTCGGCACACTCGGCGCAATCGGCATCAAGCGGAAGGAATGTCGGCCAACTTGGGAAAAACGGTCCCCTCGCCGTCGCCGCCCCGCGCGTGCTGATCGCGACGGGCACATTCCCCGACCCGCACGCGTGGAACAACGACTTCGCGGCGCTCGAACCCGCGCTGATCGACGACCTTCACGCGGCCGGCGTCATGACGGTCGGAATCGATACGCCGAGCGTCGACCTCATGGAATCGAAGGACCTGCCGGCCCATGCGGCTTTTCTGCGAAACGACATGGCCATCCTGGAGGGCCTCGTGCTCGCGGACATTTCGCCCGGTGTTTACGAACTCATCGCCCTGCCGCTGCCGCTCGTCGGCTTCGACGCCAGCCCGGTGCGGGCGGTGCTGCGAACGCTCGACTGACGGCCCCATGCGGGAATTAAGATAGAATCGATCTCAAGGTCTCTTCCGACGGCGGCTCGACCGGCGACTGCCACGCCGCGAGCAGGCCCACCAGTTCCATGCGCGTGACACCCCGGACAGCCGTCTCGCCCTTTCGCAGGAATGTCGCGTTCCAGCCGTGCTGCACCCATTCGATCACGAGTACCGTGTCCGCAGGCGTGAATCGGCGAGGCTTGAAATTCGCCGGCCCGATGGCGCCCCGTCGTTCAAAGGCGCCGCCGGGAATCAGGTACCACTGGCCGAGTCGCAAAAGCCGATAGACGTGATAGGCGATGATGGCGCCGACCAGCGGAACTACGACAATCAGATTTGCGGTTGTAATGCCTCCTTGAATCGTGAGATGCCCGACGACTTGACCAAGCAGATTGACGTAGAGCGCGATTGGAAGCCCGGATCGCAAGAACCACCTTCGAATGCGGCTCGTCTTCAGCTTGGCCCTGATGGATGGACTGTGCTCTGTCACCAAGTCCACCAAGTCGGCCAGTCGCCGATCCAGTTCCGAAAGTTCAACGGGCTCAAACGACACCGGAAATGGTGGAGGAACGTGTCGCTCGCGAAGCGGCTGCTTGGGATTGTCGTAGAGGAACACGAGTCTGCCCAGCCCCAACTCCGTGCCGACTCTGAGCATTCGTGCGTGCCGATATTTCGGATCGCGCCAGGTCTCGGCCGCCTCGGCGAGCGCAGTGAGTTGCTCCTGCGTGAGGCCCGGACACCGCGCTATTGTCTTCTTCTGCCAGTCGACCGAAATGCAGACGATGTGCAAGTCATTCGGGTGCTTCTCCGCCGGCTGGTCGCCGGCATCAGATTCTGAACCAAATGGAATCATGGAGAGTCGGGGCCCGAGCGAACGGGAGGCCTTCACCATCACCCGATCGCGGCGATCACCTTCAATTCAACCGCGATCGGCGTCGGCAGCGAGCCGACTTCGATCGTCGTCCGCGTCGGATTCGGTTTGCCCTCGCCGGCGAAATGCTCGGCGTAAAGCTTATTGAACGCCGGAAAGTCCTTCTTCATATTCGTCAGAAAGACCTGGACGTCCACGATGTCGGTCCACTTCGCGCCGGCATCTTCCAGCACGTAGCGAATGTTTTCAAACACCGCCAGCGTTTGAACCTCGACGTCGTAGGCCGTGATCGCGCCCGATGCGTCGAGCGTCACGCCCGGAATCTCCTTGCTCCCGCGCTTTCGCGGGCCGATGCCGGACAGGAACAGCAGATTACCGACGCGCTTCGCATGAGGAAAAGCGCCGACGGGCTCCGGCGCGCGACTGCTTTCAAAATTCATTTCAAGGCCTTCCGGATTTCAACGGTTCAGGTCGACGAGATGCACACGTTCTTCGGCTCCATAAAGAATCGCAATGCCTCGTCGCCGCCCTCGCGGCCCACGCCGCTCTGCTTCATGCCGCCGAACGGCACGCGAAGATCGCGCAGAAGCCAGCAGTTCACCCAGACGGTTCCCGAGTTCACGCGCTCCGCCACGCGATGCGCCCGGGGCAGGTTTTGCGTCCAGAGCGTCGCCGACAGGCCGTATGCCGTACCGTTGGCATAATCCACGACCTCGTCCTCGGAGTCGAACGGAATGATCGACGCCACCGGGCCGAAAATTTCCTCCTGGTTCACGCGGCATTCCGGCCCCAGACCCGTGATCACCGTCGGCGTGAAAAAGTAGCCGCCCTTGCAGCGCTCGCTGACCGGCGGCGGCGGAGAACCGCCCGCGAGAATCTCGCCGCCCTCGTCGCGGGCCAGCTGCACGTAGTGGCTGACCTTCTCAAACTGCGGCTTCGAAACGATCGCCCCCTGATCGACGCCCGTTTCAAGCGGATCGCCCACCCGCAGCTTTTTCGTCGCCGCGACGAACGCCGACACAAACGACTCATACACCGGTCGCTCCACGAAAATTCGCGAGCCGCACAGGCAAATCTGCCCCTGGTTTGCATACGCCGCGCGAACACTCTCGGATACAGCCCGGTTCATGTCCGCATCGGCGAACACGATGTTCGGATTCTTTCCGCCCAGTTCCAGCGAGATTTTCTTGAACAGCGGCGCCGCCGTCCGTGCGATTTCGCGCCCCGTCACCGTGCCGCCCGTAAATGAAATGGTGGTGATCTTCGGGTGCGCCGTGATGGCCGCGCCGACCTTCGCCCCGAGGCCGTGCACGATGTTCAGTACGCCCGGCGGCAAGCCCGCCTCGCGGCAGACATCGGCCAGCATGAAAGCGGTCATCGGCGTCACCTCCGAGGGCTTGGCCACGGCCGTGTTGCCCGTCGCGATCGCCGGCGCCACCTTCCAGCTGAAGAGGTACAGCGGCAGATTCCAAGGCGAAATGAGCCCGCAGATGCCGCGCGGCTGTCGCAGTGTGTAGTTCAGCGCGACGCCGTCCATGGCATGCGTCTCGGACCTGGCATGGAGGATAGCGGTCGCGAAGAATCGAAAGTTCTTCACCGCACGGGGGATTTCGATCGTCCTGGCGAGCGCCAGCGGCTTGCCGTTGTCGACGCACTCCGCCCGGGCGAATTCGCCCAGCCTTCGCTCGATGCCATCGGCGATCTTCAGCAGAATTCGCGATCGCTCATCGGCCGGCGTCCCTGCCCAGCCCGGAAACGCCGCCTCGGCCGCCGACACGGCCCGCTCGACATCGGCCGAATCGCCATCGGGAACCAGAGAATACGCCGCGCCAACCGCGGGATCGATGTTGTCGAGATAGGCCCCCGAGACCGGCTCGACCAGTTCCCCGTTGATGAAGTGCTTGATCTTCAGCATGGATCAAAGGCTCCCCAGGCGGCCGCCATCCACCGGCAGGTTCACACCGGTGATATACGACGCCGCCGGCGACGCGAAAAACCCCGCGGCAGCCGCGATCTCCTCGGCCGAGGCCAGCCGCCGCATCGGGATCTTGCCGAGAATCTCATCCCGCACCGCCTCCTCGGAGACGCCGCCGGCCTTCGACTTATTCTGAATCAGGGCGTCCAGCCGCGCGGTGGCCGTGTATCCCGGCAGAATGTTATTCACCGTGATGCCGTGTGCCGCCACTTCGCCGGCCATGGTCTTCGCCCACGCCGCCACGGCCCAGCGCGTCGTATTCGACACGCCGAGCCCCGGTATCGGCTCCTTCACCGACGTCGAAATGATATTGAGTATGCGACCGTAGCCCGCCGCCTTCATTCCCGGGATCACCGCCTGAGCGAGAATCTGGTTGCAGACCACGTGCATCCGAATCGCCCGGACGAACGCCTCCGGGTCAGCTTCGACGATCGGCCCAGCCGGCGGACCGCCGGTGTTATTGAGGAGGACGTGAATCGTGCCCACTTCCGAGACGAGAGTGGTGATCATGCGCTTGACGGTCTCGGCATCTCCAAAATCGGCCACCAGCGCGCGATGCGTGACGCCATCGGCCGCCGGAAGAGCTCCCCGAACATGCTCCAGCGCCACCGGATCGCGGGCCAACAGCGTCACCTCAGCGCCGAGCTCCGCAAAGCGAGCGGCGCAGGCCCGGCCGATGCCCTGCGTGCTTCCGCAGACGACCGCCCGCTTCCCGACAAGGCTGTAATCGGTTGGAAGATTCACCAAAGCCCTTTCAATTGATTCCAGTCGCGCCGAACCGACGCCGGCGGACCGAAGCCGGCATTAATCCGTCGAATCATAGGGCAATCGCAGGGCAAGACCAAACGCTCCACGCCACCCGGCGTCGCCCACCCGCCGAAAAGCCCCCTGCTCAAGCCGATCAATCCACAGGATGCGGAAAACATCGATTTCGATTATCATCTCTCGATTCTCCCGGGGGCGACGGGCGCGACGGAGCGGCCCGTTGCGTTCTCGACGAAGCGACACGGACGCGCCACGGTCACTATGTTCTATCTTCACGGTCTCTGGTCGTCGTCGAGCCTTCACATCTGGGGGGAATGCTCGTCCACGACTTCGCAGGGATCCGCGGATTCGCCGGATCGATCGGCGACGACATCGCCATCGACTTCGACCCTCACGGCCACCAGGCCGAAGCTGCGTCCGATGTCGACGGCCGAATTGCACGAAGCCATCGGCGACCTGACGCCCGACGGCCTTCTGGCATCGATCGCGGCGGAGGGCTCACTCCGCCTCTGGCTGCCATCGAGCGAAGGGCGCCCGCTGTCTTCGAGACCCGAGACACTTGAGAACAACGGGGACGCTTCCGGAGCGACGTTGGAAGAGACCACGGTGCCGGCGCTCTCGTTCGGTCCCGCCGACACCATAGACCTCCTGACCAGCATCGAAGACGCGAATCGAAACGAGGTCGGTTCTTCGATTCGATACTGGCGCGAACTGGCCTGCTACGCCCTTTCGCTCCTTTCACGTGAGCAATTCGTTCCCGGGGTCGAGCCGCGCGGCGGCAATCGAATCGAAGGACGGTGGTCGATGACCGTCACCGATCCGAACGAACTCGCGTGGCTCGAATCGATGGCCGAGGAAATGCCGCCGGTGTGTCGCGCCGTCGCTTCGAGCAACGCCCTGACCGGCGCCGCCGCGCTGATCGATGGATTCCTTTCGGCCGCGTGCGAGGCGACCATTCGCCGCAGCCTGGAGGCCGACGAGTTCTATCAGCAATTCCACGAGCGCGCGGAGCGCGAGGGCAAATGGGAGCTTTGCTGGCTGTCGAGCCTCATCGGCGATCGGCGTGTGATCGAGTGGCCTGATGACGACGCAACCGCGATCGCAGGCCAGATCAAGTCGTGGAGCTCCCGGCTCGACGGCCCGGAATCAGAGCCGCAACTCAGATTGGGGTTCGTTCTTGAAGAGCCGGACATGATCGAGGCCGATGCCTCCCAGTCGCTGATCAATCCCGGCGCGGAAGACCGGATCTGGAAGGTGGTCTTCGAGCTTCACCAGCCCGAAACCGGCGAGACGCTCGACATCACACAGGTCTGGCAGGAGCAGCGCGAGGGTCCTTCGATCCTCGGCCGGCGAATTTCATCGCGAAGCGAGCACGTTCGGAACGAACTGTCCCGCGCCGCCGCCATCTTCACGGGCCTGGAGCGCGTCCTGCAGTCCGAGGCGCCGACGGAAATCGAACTCACGACCCAGGCCGCCCACGCATTCATTCGCGAGCAGGCCCCGCTTCTCGTCGGCCAGGGGTTCGAGGTCGAACTTCCCGATTGGGCCCAGATTCGAAACCGGCGACTCGGGCTTGAGCTCGTGGTCGGACCGCGGGAGGGGCGCTCGCTCGAACAGGAACTCTCGCTCGGCTCGTTCGGCCTGTCGAGCATGATTGAATTCAACTGGCGCATCGCCGTCGGCGACGAGCGCATCACCCCGGAGGAATTCGATCGCATCGCCGCGGGCGGCGCGCCGCTCGTTCGCCTGCGGGGCCACTGGATCGACGTCGACCAGATCGCCGCGCAGAAGGCGCGTGAATTCCTCAGCCGACATGCCGGCGGCACGCTGACGCTGGCGCAGGCCATTCGAATGTCCGCGGGCGTTGACGAGGACGACAGCGGCCTGCCCGTCATCGGCCTGACCGGAACCGACTGGCTCCAGCGGCTGCTCAATGAAGTGCCCGAGACCCGCATCGATGACCTGAGCCAGCCGGAGGAATTCAACGGCACGATGCGTCCGTACCAGATTCGCGGCCTTGAGTGGCTGTCGTTTCTCAACCGGCTGGGCATCGGCGCGTGCCTCGCCGATGACATGGGTCTCGGCAAGACGATTCAGCTCATCGCCCTGCTTCTCCACGAGCGAAGGAATTATCCCGATGTCGGCCCCACGCTGCTGTTCGTTCCGATGTCGGTCGTCGGAAACTGGCGGCGCGAGCTGTCGCGCTTCGCCAAGCCGCTCAAGGTCCTGGTGCATCACGGCCCCGACCGCCTCCTCGGCGACGCCTTCGTCGAACTCGCCAGGCAGAGCCACGTCGTCGTCACCACCTACGGCCTCGCCAATCGCGACGCCAAGACCCTCCACCGCGTGAATTGGCACCGCATCGCACTGGACGAGGCGCAGAAAATCAAGAATCCCAGCGCCCACCAGACGATCGCCATCCGCGCACTGCCGGCAGCCCATCGCGTCGCACTGACCGGCACGCCGCTTGAGAATCACCTTTCCGAACTGTGGTCGATCATGGAAACGCTGAATCCCGGAATCTTCGGATCAGCCGCCACCTTTCGGAAGCAGTTTGCGGTGCCGATCGAAAAAATGGGCGATCAGAAGCGCGCCGAACAGCTTCGCCGAATGATTCGACCGTTCGTGCTGCGCCGCCTGAAGAACGATCCGAACGTCGAATGCGATCTGCCCGAGAAGATGGAGATGCGCGTCTTCTGCAATCTCACCCCCGAGCAGGCGGCGCTCTACAAAGAGACCGTTCAGCAGATGCTCGAAGAAATCGATCGGGCCGCGGGCATTCGCCGGCGCGGCCTCATTCTCGCCACCCTGACCAAGCTCAAGCAGATCTGCAACCACCCGGCCCATTTCCTGCATCAGGAAGAGACGCTCGACGGCCGCAGCGGGAAGTGCGAACGCATCGTCGAAATGCTGGAGGAAGTGATCGAGGAAGGCGATTCGGCGCTGATCTTCACCCAGTACCGCGTCATGGGCGATCTGCTGCAGAAGATGCTTGCAAGCCGACTCCACGCCCGGACGCTCTTCCTGCACGGCGCGACGCCGGCCAAGCGGCGCGACGAGATGGTCGATGAATTCCAGAACCCCGCGGGCGACGTTCGGCTGTTCATCCTCTCGCTCAAAGCGGGCGGATTCGGACTCAACCTCACGCGGGCGAATCACGTGTTTCACTTCGATCGATGGTGGAATCCGGCGGTTGAGCAGCAGGCCACCGATCGGGCTCATCGCATCGGGCAGACGCGCCGGGTGCAGGTCCACAAGTTTGTCTGCATCGGAACGATCGAGGATCGCATCGACAAGCTGCTCGCCGAGAAGTCGGCGCTGGCCGATCATATCGTCGGCAGCGGCGATGAATGGCTCACCAACCTGACGACGACGGAACTGAAGGAATACCTGACGCTGACCGCCGAGGCGGTGGCGGATTCAGACTAACGAAACGCCACGAGTATGACACCAGGCGACGACACATCCCGCGCAAACCAGCCGCCGGCCGATCTTCCCGCCGATCCCGGCGAATTCTGGCCCATCCGGCCGGTCCCGGAGCGCCCGCCGACCGCGGAGTCCGAATCTTCGCTGAAACGGCTTGGAGCCTTCCCGGTTCCGCGCGGCGCCTTTCCCGTGATGGGGTTCTTCGCGACGGTATACGAACACATCGCCACGCTGGCGCGCGAACAACTCAACAAGGCGAAGTGATCTCCCGCAGCGTCAGCTTCAAGCGGGCCCTGCGCGTCAGTCTCCGCTGGAACCGATGTCCTGAGTCAGCACCGAGATGACGAGCAGGTCTTCGCTCTTCTTGTGATGGTCGATGTACGAGATGAGGTCCTGAATCCGATGGCAGACGTCACGGATCAGCAGGTTGTCCTCCGGGCCGATTTCCGCCAGCGATCGATGAATCAGGTTCATGATCTGTGTGAACTCATGGTGCTCGTGTTCGAGAAGATGAACCTGCGGCGACAGGGTCGGCCGGCGGGCGAGCACTTCAGACATGTAGCCGTCCTGCTCCTCGAGCGCCATGTGCTTCGTCAGGTGAGCGCGAAGATGTTCAAAGGCCGTCTTGACCTCCTCGATCCATTTTCCGCGATTTGAACGCGGAATACACGCC
>CALLKH010000059.1 GCA_938008425.1 uncultured Planctomycetaceae bacterium
CGCCCTTCTTCATCATGCCCACGCCCTCGGTCCATCCGCGGATGACGCCGTTGAGCGGGAACGTGATCGGCTCGCCGCGATCGAGCGACGAATCAAACTTGGTGCCGTTGGTGAGCCAGCCGGTGTAGTGAACCCTGACCTTGTCGGTCGGGCCGGGGCTCGCACCGGCGCCCTCGGTGGCATGCGTCACCCAGAGCCCGGAGGCGGTCTTGGTTCCCTTGGCCGGGTCGCCGCCTTTTTCCTTCACGAACTCCATGACCTTGTTCCACTCTTCAGCCTGTGCCATCTCAGCCTTCTTTCTGGCTTCCGCCTCTTCGGCGCGGGCCGCATCGATCAGACTCCGGATCGCCGCAGGCTCCACACGTTCCACTTTCTTGATGATGACCGGCGTCACCGCCGCCGCCGGCTGCCGCTGGTCGGCGCGTGAGTCGGACTTGACCTCGGTCGTCGCGATCTTCTCAACGACATCCTTGCCGCCGATGACTGAACCGAAGACGCAATAGCCCCACTGGGCCGGCGAGACGTGGTCAAGATTGTTGTTGTCGCTGTGGTTGATGAAGAACTGGCTGGTCGCCGAGTGCGGATCGCCCGTGCGGGCCATCGCAATTGTGTACTTGTCGTTCTTGAGGCCGTTGTCGGCCTCGTTTCGGATCGGGGCCTTCGTCGTCTTCTGCTTGTAGTCCGAATCAAAGCCGCCGCCCTGGATCATGAAGCCCTTGATAATGCGATGGAACATCAGGCCGTCGTAAAACTTGTCGTCGACATAGGAGAGGAAATTCGCGACGGTGATCGGCGCCTTGGCATGGTTCAATTCGATGACCACGTCGCCCAGGCTCGTGGACATGCGAACATAGACGAGATCCGGAATCTTGGGCTTGTCGCCGGTCGCCGGTTTGTCATCCGCGCACGCGAAGTTTGCACCGATGGTCAGCACCATCATCAGACAGGTCAGAAGCACACACAGTTTCATCGAATTCACCTCTGGATTCAGGAAGGACTACGAGCTCGCCACGGAAACCCGTGAATATTTGCAAGAATCCCACGATACGCCTTGTGATTTTCTCTGTCAAACCGCCGCGGACTCAGTCGCGTATCGTTACCACCCGCGACAGATCGGCCACAAACGCACGGCAGGCCTCGCGCACGCACGCCTCCCAGTCATCGCCGAATTTCTCCCGATAGGCCCCGTTTTCATGCGCAAAAATGACCGATCGCCCCGCGGCCACCAGTGCGCCGGTGCCATCGGCCTTGAAGTAGGGCACGAAGTCCTCCGCCTTGCCGCCCTGAGCGCCATAGCCCGGTACGAGAAAAATCGACTGCGGCATCAGCGACCGCAACGTCGTCGCGTCGGCCGCGTTTCGCGTCGCCACCACGGCGCCGACCCCGCTGTACCCGCTTCGGCCGACGGTACTCGACGATGCTGCCCACGCTGCGACGTGAGAGGCGATCATTCCGCTGACGGTCCGCCCGTCGTCGAGCGGCAGATCCTGCACCGACGCGGCCGACTCGTTCGACGTTCGCACGAGCACGAAGACGCCCTTGCCTTCCGCGCGGCACACGTCAAGAAAAGGCTTCACGCCGTCGAGCCCGAAGTAGCCGCTGATGGTGACGGCATCGGGCGCGGCGAACGCGGCGCGATCTTCGAACGGCGCGTCGGCCAGCTGGGCGTCGGCGTACATCTTCGCGGTGTGGCCGACATCGCCGCGCTTGGCGTCGCCGATCACGATCATTCCCAGCTTGCGCGCCTGCGCGATCAGATCGAAGTAGGCATCGACGCCGGCGCCGTAGAAGCGCTCGAAGTAGGCGATGTTGAGCTTCACGACGGGAACCAGCGGGGCGATCGTTTGAATGACGCGCAGCGAGAAATCGTGGATGTCGCGCACGATGAGGGCGCTGGACTGTCGCCCGGGCGCGGCGTGAGCAGCCTCGTAACACTTCGGCAGGGCGGAATGAACGGGATCGAGATTGACGGTCGCGCAGGTGCCTTTGGCGCGAATCGCATCGATCAGCCGGTCGGCGAAGGGCGAACGTTCATGTGCAACAGTGGTCAAGGGCGTGATCCTCGCGCGGAATTGAACCGGATCGTCGGAATCGTAGTCAGTGGTGAAGAGAGTGGCCGATTGTGGCGTGTTTTTCAAGGCGGCGGTGATTATTCCCGCGGCGCCGGCGGGGCGGCGGGCTCGGAAGGCGGGGGCTTGGATTCGTCCGCGAGTTTTTGCAGGATGGGCAGCACAGCCTGATCGTGAATCTGCTTCACCAGCGAGAACTGGTTGATCACCTGGTAGGGCCGATTTCGGGCGACGGCATCCTCAAACTCATCCGCCGGGATGGGAAACTCAAAATGCTTTCCGTCGGATTCCGTCTGGGTTTGCAGGTACGTGACTTTCCCGGTGGCGGGATCCACGCGGCGGATATAGCCGATGATGACGACGCGGCCGACGGGGTCGGTGAGCGTCTCACGGATTTCGAGTTCGTTCGGCGACTCGATCTTCCGCGAATCGGTGAGCAGGCTCCGGTCGTAGTCGAACGGCCGGCCATCGTTGACCGGCGGCGCCCCGGCGGCCGGTTCGAACGTGGCGTTCAGTGCGGTTCTGAGCTGGCTCGTGATGCGCGACACTTCCTCGGGGCTGCTGATCTGTTCAAGCACCTGTGCGCGCCGGGCCAGCTCATCGAGCGCGCCCGGTTCAAGAGGATCGGCGGCCGCGGTCAGGAGCGATTGAGCTGCGCGACTGAGATAGGCGAAGTCCGGCTCGATGGCGGTGCCGGGTTGTCGGTCGGAAGCGTCGACCGGACTGTTCGGTGAGTCGGCGGCCGGTGTGGATTCGTCGTCGATTGAGTCCGGTGTCGCGGAAGGTTCAGGCGCGAGTTCGACCTCGCCGGTGATGGCGGCCGCGAGGGTGCCGCCGGCCATCGACGGCACGGCCGCGTACTGTTGAAGAATCCAGAACGCGAGACCGGCGTGAATGATCGTGGCTGCGACAAGGGAGCGTCCCCACACGCGCCGTTGCGCCGGCAGGCCATGAATATCGTGGTCGCGGTTCACGAGAGTGAATACCCGGACGAGTGCGGCAGTGCGACGCGGCATCCGTGCCCGCGCGCCGGCCAATTGGCAATGGAGACGGCAATCCCTCGCGCCTCAATCATGTTCATTGTAAGAGATCGCCGTGGCAAATTCGACGGGATTCGGCGGAACGGGGCGGAATCGCGGCCGGAGGTGCGGCAATTCGGAAACAAACCGGGCGAATCGCGACCGAAAACCGGGCGCCGTCGGCGCCCGCTTCGGGTCGCGAATCGCCCGGTGGCCGGTGGGACGACTCAGGAAACACGGTGAACCGGAGTTATCCGGTCAACCGGGGTCAGCGATCGATCGTCGTCGCGTTCTTGCCCTCGTAGCGCTTCTCTCCCTCGGGGTCGGTGTTTGAATCGTGTTCGATGCCGTCGCCGCTGAACCACTGCTTGCGCTTTACGACGCCCCGCTCATCAAACTCGAACCAGACCGAGAGGTGTTCCGACTCGTTGTCGTATTCCCATTCCTTGCCACGGTCGATCAGATACTTCTCGCCGAGCGCCGCCTTCACTTCATCCTTCGTGGACGAGCCTTCGCGAATCAGATCGTATCGCTCCCGGGTGAGCAGATTCTCGGCGCACCCGGCGAATGTGCCGAGGGTGAGCACTGCAAACGAAAAAATCGCCAGTCTGCGTGTCATAAGATGTTTCTCCTTCACGATGGAGGACGTCCGTGCCCTCAATTCGTCATGCGAGGATAAAGTTCGCTAGTTTCCACTCTTTTGCCGTTCGGCCATGGCGTTGATCAGGTCCTCACGGGTGATGCGGAACTCAAATTCGTACTCACTGAAGAGCCGCTCGCTGCCCGGCGCCTCGTAGCTGGCCGTCAGGATGTACTTCTGCTGGGGGGGCAACGGGTTCCCCTCCCAACTCAGTGGAAATTCATAGGTCGCCGTAACGCGCTCCCAGAATCTTTTTTGATCCTCAAGGTTGCTTATCGGGAGATTCCAGGTCTGGAGCAACGGGCCGCGATGGTCCGCCGTTCCCTGTTTGTAGCTGTAGAGCACAAAATTGAACGTGCCGTACGCCTTGACCGGGTCTCCCGCCGCGTCGAGCGGCCGCAGGCTGACCGCCAGGACGTCCGGAATGTCATCGTCGTCGAAGCTGCGCGGCTTCGTGAACGGGAGAATTTGAATGCTGCGCGGGCTGTAGAAGCTGACCAGTTCCTCGGCCGAGGGACCGTCACCGGTCTGACTGATCGCGCCGCGCTGGCAGCCGGCGGCGAGGAAGATTGCGGCGGGGAGGATCAGAATCGCGATTAAGGCCGCCGCGCCGCGCCGGGGGTGGGGATCGGATGATGGCATTCGATCAATCCCTTGTAAAAGAAGAACTTGCGCTTTGACACTGGGGGCGGATTATAGCCCCCACCGGGGGACCGTCAAACGAATCGAGGCATGTTCAAGGCATGTATCAGGCCGCGATGGATGCGGCCGATCTCGCGAGTTACTGACCAAGCAGCGGGGGGCCCTCGATGCGGCCCGTCTTCTGATCGACGCGGTATTTCTCCGCGAGAGTCGGGTCTTGAATCTGAAGCGCCGCTGCCATCAAAAGCCGTCGGCCGATGATCTCCATTCGCGATTCGATGAGGCGCGATCGAAAGCCGCGGGTGAGTTTCTCGCGAATGTCTTCAAGCGGCACATTGTCCGCCGGAATCTTTCGATCCAGTTTCAGCACATGGAAATAGCCGTCCACCTCGATCGGGTTGGAGACGTCGCCGGGCTCGAGCATGAAAGCGGCCTTGACCATGATCTGCGGCACGGTGTCGTCGTCGCGGGTGAAGGCCGGCATTCGGCCCTGCTGGATCTTCGTGAGTGCGTTCTGGCTGTAATCCGCGACGAGGTCCTCGAAACGATCGCCGGCGTCGAGGCGCTGCCTGATCTGCGAATAGACGCGCTGGTTGGCGAACTGAATATGGCGGACTTCGACCTTCTCGCCGTGTTCGCGCTGATACTCGCGCTCGATCATCTCCTCGGTGATTTCGGTTTCAGAGATCTGGTTGCCGGCGATTTTTCGGAGGATGGACTGCCGCTCCATGGCGATGGCGAGTTCCTCGCGCGAAACGCCGCGGCTTCGCGTCCAGTCGTTCACCAGTTGCTCGCGCCGCGCCGGGGTCAGTGCCTCGACGTCCTTGCCGTTGAACCGCTCGCCCTTGAGCGCGACGTCGTACTCGCGGTCGATGTCGTCCTGGGTGACGTTGATTTTCAGTCGCGCCGCCTCCTGCCGGGCGACTTCGCGCACGAGAATCTGTTGAAGAATCGGCAGCCCGCGGGCGTCGATCACAAGTCGCACGAACGCGGCCTGATCGATCGGCTCGCCGTTGACGATGGCGATCGGCGTCACCTTCGGCTTCGCGGGCGCATCGGTCGTGGCGCCTGCATCGGCGGTCTCCGGCTGCTCTGTTCGTGGTGGGCGGTTCTTTGCGGCCATGCTTTCGCTGACCGATTGCCCCGGCTGTTTCGAAGCGGCGCCGTTGCAGGCCAGGCTTAGGACGGCCGCGAGCGGCAGACTCAACAGAAGCGTCGGTTTCATTCGTATCCTCGAAACGCCGAAGGCATCAGGAGCGCCCGTCCACTGAAAAAGGGTTTCGATCGTTGCGACTGACAACGAACGACACGCCGGGCAGCGCGTCTCGCAGCCGCTCCGCCAGCAGGCGAAGCGCCGGCCGTTCGCTCGCCCAGTGTCCGAGGGCGATCGCGCAGGCGCCGGCGCGGTTGTATCGAAGCGCGTCATGGTGGCGAATCTCGCCGGTGATGACGACGTCTCCGCGACCGAGCTTGACGCCTGGGATCTCGAACGGCAGCGAACCGGCCGCGCCGACACAGACGAAACCGCGACGGATCGTCTCGGAGGACTTCCCGACGAGCGTCGTCTCGGGCGCGTCGATCTTCTTTGTGATTGACTTCGCCAGCGCCGCAAGCCGAATCGGCTTCTTCAGAGCGCCCATGCGACCCTGGCCGTGCGGGCCTGCGGGAAGCGGCTCGAGCGGGTAAACGTCGAACGCCGGCTCCTCGTAAGGATGGGAACGCCGCACCGCCGCGATGACGTCGGCCAGCCAGTTCTTGTCGAAAATAACTTCCAGCCGAATTTCTGCGACGCGCTCGATCCGGCCGCGATTTCCGACGGCCGGGTTCGTTGCATCGGTGCCGAAGAACGTGCCCTCGCCCGCGAGGCGATAGCTACAGTGGGTGTAGTCGCCGATGCGGCCGCCGCCGGCGTCGAACACCGCCGCGGCGACTTTCTCCAACTGCTCGCTTGGAACGAACACGACGAGTTTGCACCTTGACGCGGGCGAAACAGCGGACGCAAAAGCCACGGGGTCCGCAATGCCCGCCAGTTCGGCCAGTGTGTCATTCGTGCCGCCCGGCGCCGCGTCGAGCGCCGTGTGCGGAGAGTAAACCGCGATTCGATTCGCAATCGCCTCGGCCGCAAGCCCCTCGGGCGTCCCGCGGTCAACGCGCAGCCGCTTCACCGCCCGGAACACCGGTGGATGGTATGCCACGATCGCGTCACATCGCCCACGGATCGCCTCGTCCAGCACGTCGGCCGTCAGGTCGATCGCCAGCATCGCCCGTGCCAGCGGCCACGCCGTCGAACCCGCGAGCAGGCCGACATTGTCCCACTCGGCGGCGGTCCACGTCGGCGCGATCTTTTCCATCGCGTCGCAAAGACCGGCAACAGTGAGCCCGTTTCCGCGAGATTTCTTCGACGATTTTCCTGCGCCGCTAGGCAAGTCCGCACTCCTTTGCGATAAGCTGCTTGTAATAGTCGCGAATCTTGAGCGTCACCGGCCCCGGCTCGCCCTCGCCGACGGTGTGCTTTTCGATTGCCGTCACCGGCATGATCTCCAGCACGCTTCCCGTCAGAAACACCTCATTCGCCGCGAGCAGCGTCTCGATGTCGATCGGCCGTTCATGGACTGTCATGCCGTTCGCCTTTGCCAGTTCAATCACGGCGCCGCGCGTTGTGCCGGGCAGAATCGGCGTATCCAGGGGCGGTGTCAGGAGTTCGCCATCCTTGACGACGAACGCGTTGCAGACGCAGCCCTCGGCCAGAAGATTCTGCGTCGTAAACCACAGCGCCTCGTGGCAACTGCGATCGGCCGCCTCCTTCATCGCGATCAGCCGCGGCAGGTAGGCCAGCGTCTTGTGACCGGCGATCGGATCGAGGCGATTCTGTCGATACGGACTGATGCACACCCGCATGCCGAATCGATACAACTCGTCGGGATACGGCTGCACCTGCGTCGCCGTAATCAGAATTGTCGGTGGAATCTCCGCAACGGCCGGCTGACCGGGCCTCGGAACGTTGCCGGGCGTGGCGACGATGCGAATGCGGGCATCCTGCAGGCTGCTGGCGGCGAGCAATTCGGAAATCCCGCGCCGGATCTCTTCCAGTTCGATCGGGATCCGCATCTCCAGCATCGCCGCCGAGTTCTGCATCCGCTGTATGTGTTCCTGAAGCCGCATGACGCGACCCTGATAGGACCGCAGCGTTTCAAAGAGGCCTGCGGCGTGGGTGAAGCCGCCGTCAAACACAGACACCCGCGCCTCGGATGCGGCCACGATCTCGCCGTTCAAATGAACAAATTCTGTCATGGCTATGTGCTAAACCGCCTCCGGCCGGTGGTCCCGCGCCGCGATGTGTTCCAGTTTGTCGAGCCCCAAGGCCCGCAGCATGCCTGCCGCCTTGGCCTGAAGCTCGTTGTATTCATCCTCGGGCGTCGAGTCGGCCACGACGCCGCTGCCGACGTGAAGATCGACATGACCGCCGGTGTGCGTCATCGTGCGAATCGGCAGGTTGAGCTGCATTGATCCGTCGAGGCCGATGTAGCCGATCGCGCCGCAGTACGCGCCGCGCGCATCGGGTTCGAGTTCGTTAATGATCTGCATGGCGCGAACCTTCGGCGCGCCGGTGACGGATCCGCCGGGAAACGTCGCCCGCAGGAGATCGATCGCATCGCACTCCTTGCGCAGCCGCCCCGTAATCGTGGCCGTTCGATGGAACACCGTCGGCAGCGCCTCGATCTCGCCGTCGGACTCGACCTGAAGGCTGCGATATTCGCACACGCGGCCCAGGTCGTTCCGCACGAGGTCGATGATCATGTTCAACTCGGCGCGATCCTTCGCACTCGCCGCGAGTATGCTTGATTCCGCCTTGTCCTGCTCGCCCGTCGCGCCGCGCGGTCGGGTGCCCTTGATCGGCCGCGTTGTGACCGCGCCGTCGCGCACCTGGAGGAACAGCTCGGGTGACGAGGAGATGAGCGCGGCCGGCCCGCGATCGTCGCCTTCGAGTTCGTGCAGCGGGAGATACGCCGCGTGTGTCGCCGGGTTGGCTTCGCAGAGCCGCTCGTAGATCGCAAAGGGATGGGCTTCGATCATCAGCCGGAGCCGCCGCGTGAGATTCGCCTGGAAGATGTCGCCCGCGCGGATGTAGTCGACGACTCTCGCGACTTTCTTGAGGTAGTCCTCGCGCGAGTAGTTCCAGTTGACTGTTCCGGTTTCCACTGCGTCATCGAGCCGGCAGGGTCGATAGTCAGGCTCGAGGAACGCAACGCAATCGGCGAGTTCCTCAAGTCGATCCTCCAGCGACGGTCGATCTTCGTCGCGAAGCGCCGGCGGCAGCTCCACGCCGGCCACCTGCCAGGTTTGTGCCTTGGCGTCATGAATCAGGACCGTGTCGAAGAGCGACCACTGCGAAATCGGCAGGGTTCCGCGCGGTCGGGTCCAGCCGGCCGCGGGTTCGATGTATCGCCCGGCTTCGTAGGCGAGGTAGCCGATCCAGCCGCCGACGAACGGCAGTTCACAGGGCGTCTCAAGCCGCGCCCACGGCCGACAGGTGCGGGCGATCACATCGAGGGGATCATCCGGCGAGTTCGCGGAGTGGGTCAGGATTCGGGCAGGCTCGGCCGCGAAAATCGAATATCGGCCCATTTTCCCGGTCTGAGCGACGGACTCCAGGATCGCCCCGACCCGAACCGCGCCGAATTCGTACCGCAGGGCCTCAATGCCCGCCGGCGGGTCAATGAGCCGCGAGGCCCAGCGAATCATGGACGTTTCGCGATTTTCGGGCATGGCGGGCAGTATACCCCGCGCGTCCGAGTTTGTCTCAGGATCACCCCACCTTGAAGCAATGAACCGCCGATGCAGCTTGAGATTGTGCCCCGGTTCCGTAATAATCTAGTGTCTAGGCAAACCTGGGGGACACAATCAGCTTGGGATACCACGGATGAACGCAAAGCGCGAAGTGGTGGCCGCTGCAGTTCCGCAGCCGCGCCAAAATCAAACGGTCCTCTGGGTCATCGCCGTGCTCCTCGCCGTCATTGCGACGGCGCTGGTGCTGCGAAAGGACATGCCGTTCCAGTTGCCGGCGGCCTATGGCGACTCCAGGATGGTGGGTGCGAATGGAATCTTCGCGTTCACCGGCCAGATCGATCGGAACAGCTACGGGCTGTTCATGATGGACGTGGATAACAACACGGTCTGGTGCTATCAGTATGTGCCGAACCTCGGCAAGTTACGGCTGGTTGCCGCACGATCGTTCCTGTACGACCGTTCGCTGGAAAACCACAACTGTGCCGATCCGACGCCCGAAGCGGTCAGCAACATGCTGGAGCGCGAGCGGGATTTGCAGAATCGAATCAGCCGCGGCGGTTTGTCGCCCGACAAGCCGCTGGATTCGTCGGACCTCTCGCCGGAAGCGCTTTCGAATGAAGGCGCGCCGCGATCCGAGGACTAACGAAACGCAGCATGCCGCGCCCCGGCCCGCACTTGCGGGGCGCCCACAAGTTCGCTCGCGAGTTCCGATGGTGGTCGGGGTTCGCGAGCCCGCCTGAGATTGTTTCAACTACGGCTTGCGACTTTTTTTTCGCGAGTCCTGCGCTAGAGTCCATTGGCGGCGAACACGGCCGCGGACGGGGTGAATGTCATGGCAGCAAATGGATACATGTCGTTGGAGGAAGTTTGCGACGCCCTCGGCAAGTCCGAGGCCCAGGTCAAGGATCTGGTCAGCGCGGGCAAGCTTCGAGAAGTGCGAGACGCCGGCAAGATCTTCTACAAGAAGAGCGAAGTCGAGGCGATCGCCGCGAATGAAGGCAGCAGCGTCGTCGATCTGAACGCCGCGGGCGCCTCGCCCGAAGTGGTCAGCCTTGATGACAACGAGTCGTTCGCCTCGGCGCTGTCGAACCTGGCCGACTCGTCGGCCACGCTCGGCGCACTCGATGAGAGCCCCGAGGCCGACGCACTGCCGTCGATGGAAGATGGAGAGCGCAGCGGTTCCTCGATTACCTTCGCCGACGACAGCAGCATCACCGGCGACGCGTTGAACGTGGACGACATTCCCGAGGACCTTCCCGCGGCCGGCAAGGCGGGCAAGGCCGACTGGTCCTCCGAGATCGACCTGCTTCCGGACGACAAGGAAGGTTCGTCGGTCATGCTCGGCGCGATTCCGGACAAGGATGACAAGGGCTTCGAAGACGTGCCCGATCTGGGCCTCTCGGGGTCAAGCATCATCAGCCTCGAGCCGAGCGATTCCAAGATCATGGACAGCCCGGTCGCGAAGGAAGGCACCAAGGTCAGTAAGCCGGGTATCAGCGTCTTCGACGAAGACGAAATCGGCGTGACGGCCGACCCGATGGGCGAGACGCAGATTTCCTCCGGCGTCGATGATTTTGACTCCGTCGGCAGCGGCAGCGGCCTCCTGGATCTGACGCAGGAAAGCGATGACACCAGCCTCGGCGCCGAATTGCTCGACGTGATTTCGCCGACCGAGGCCGCCGAGACCGAGGTCGAGGCGGAGGTCATTGATGATGATGCGACCGTGGTCGGCGGCGGAACCGCCATCGCCGCGTCGCCCCGCGAGACGGCCGCCGCGATGCCCATGCCGTCGATGGCCGCCCGCACGGCGACGGTCGAAGACCCCGGCACATTGATGGTGAATATCAGCCTGATGGTCGGCGTGCTCGCGATGGTCGTGGTGGGACTCGCCACGGTCGGCGCGGTGCAGGGCGTGTGGCCCGCGACGATTCTCGGCGCGATCGCCAGCGACATCGTTCACTATTCCGTCTTCGGCGGCCTGGCGGTCATCGGAATCGCGACGGGCGTGATCGGCATTCTCGCGGGCAGGAAGT
>CALLKH010000060.1 GCA_938008425.1 uncultured Planctomycetaceae bacterium
TTCTCAAGCATCGGCACGCCGTCAATCGCCCCGGTCGCGACGATTACGGAGAATGTGCTGCCCCTGCCGGGTTTCGTTTTGAGCGTGATGTACCCGCCGAGCATTTGTGCCAGCCGCTGGCTGATGGCAAGGCCCAGACCCGTGCCGCCGAATCGGCGCGTCATGGTCTCATCCGCCTGTGTAAACGGCTTGAAAATCTTCGCGGCCTGCTCCGGCGTCATGCCGATCCCGGTGTCGATGGCGTCAAACTGTAGGCATGTCTGCGGGCGTGATTTCTCGTCCAGACGCTCGACGAAGCCGACGCGCAACCACACGCCGCCCTGCTCGGTGAACTTGATCGCGTTGCCGAGGAGATTGATGAGAATCTGCCGCAGACGCGTGGGATCCGTCTTGATCGTCCTGGGTATCGGACCGGCGTAGTCCACCTCGAATGTGAGGCCCTTGCCCTTCGCCCGGGTCTGCATCAGTGAATGAACGTCGGCGATGACCTGCACGACGTCACACTCAAGGCACTCGACCTGCAACTGCTCGGCCTCGATTCGTGAAATGTCGAGAATGTCGCCGATGATCTGGAGCAGATGCTCGCCGTTTCGCCGAATGGTCGACACGGCGTTGACCCGCTCGGCGTCACTCATGTCGGGATCGAGAAGGCTCTCCGTGAAGCCGAGAATCGCCGCGAGCGGTGTGCGAATTTCGTGGCTCATGTTGGCCAAGAAGTCGCTCTTCGCCTTGTTCGCCCTCACCAGTTCGGCGGTGCGCTGTTCGACCTTGCGCTCGATGGATGCATAGCTCTCCTGCAACCGATCGGCCATGTGATTGAACGTCCGGGCGAGCACGCCGACTTCGCCCGCGGCGGCCTCCGGCGCGCGCCGGGTGAGGTCGCCCTCCGCGATCGCGACCGAGGTTTCGACGAGATCGGCAACCGGGCCGAGGAATTGGCGGGAGCCGAAGATGACCGCGAAGACGCCAAGCAACGTCACCACCAGCGCAATGCCGACGCTGGCAAAGACCTGGTTTCTGAACATCGCGTTCACCCGGTCGAGGGAGTAAACAATCTGAACGAATCCGATGGCGGTATCCGTCGTCGCCGCGACGGTGCCGCCGGGCGACGCCAGCTCCTCTTCGAGCTCCATGATTTTTGATTCGGAGACCGGCCAGATCGGAACCACGATCAGCAGCCCGCTGTCGCCCTGTACGATGTAATTCGAATCACGATGAACCGAGCTCCCGAAGGGATTGCATATATCGGCGGAGAGATTTTTCAGCGCACCGTGACTTTGCGAAAACTCCGCGAGAATTCGACCCTGTGTGTCAGTCACGCGTGCAAGCGCGATGTTCTCATTTCGCCCGGCGCTTCGCACCACGTGATTCAGCACGTCTGTATCGTTGAGCAGAACCGCGGGCTCGGCGTTGAAACTGAGCGATGACGCCAGCGCCAATCCTTCCTGGGAAATCGTCTGTGAGAACACGACAGATCCCAGGTAAATCAGGGTTCCGCTGATCGCCACAACGGCGGAACAGAGCAGCGTGACGCAGAAAATCACGGCACGGCCCCGAAGGCCGATTCGGCGAAATTTGTTCATCGTTAACACCATCCAACCCAACTCATCGTCATGGAAGGCCGATGAGTATCGTTAGCGTCGACGTCAACTTCGCCGTGATTTCGGTCTCATCGGTGGGGCCCGTGGATCACAAAGTATCGGACGCGCATTGGAGAGAGTCTTCACCGGCCGAATCGCCGGCCTGCAGCGTCATCCATGACTAAGCATCTTCCCTATTGGCTCGGTCACGCCCTGCTGCTTATCGGCCTATCCTCCGCGCTCGCGGCGGAGCCCGAATCACGGAAAAAAATCGTCGTCGTTCACGGAACTCAGGAGAGCTACAAGGAGGCCGCGACCTCCCTGAAAGCCGGGCTCGACACCCGGAACGCGGACAGTGTCGCGTTTGAACTGCCCGCGGAACTTGACGACGACGCCCGGGCGGCACTCATCGAGAAAATCCGCGAAGAAAAGCCGGATGTCGTCGCAACAGGCGGCCTGGAAGCGACGCTGATCGTGCTGGAGGAAATGCCCGGCACGCCGGTCACTTATTTCATGGTGCCGAACGCCAGGGACGTCCTGCCCAACGCATCACCCGATCAGGCGAACGGACTGCCGGGTGTCACCAGCGACATCTCACCGGCAGACTGGATTTCCTGGATTCGAGAACTTCAACCCGACGGCAAGAAAGTCGGGCTGCTCTTCAGCGAACGAACGCGCCTGACCGCGACTGCAATCGTAGACGCGGCGCGCGAGCGAAATCTGAACGTGCAGCTGATCGAGGCCGATGGCGATAATTTTCCAAAGGCGATCGACGCTCTCACTTCCGCAAGTTGCGACAGCGTCCTCATGATCCCCGACGCGAAGGTCTACAACGGGCCGAACATCCAGCGACTGCTGCTGTGGGGCGTTCGCACCAAGACACCCGTCTGGGCCTTCTCGCCCAAGATCGTCAAAGCCGGCGCACCCAGCGGCCAGTATGCATCGAGCGAGGACATCGGGCGGCAAACCGCGGAACTGGTCTGGAAAGTCTGCACTGACCCAGCACAAGCCGCGACCGGCATTCAATATCCGGAAAAGGCCTCACGCGCGCTGAATGAACGCACGGCGGAAATGGTCGGGCTCAAGATCTCCGATCGGACACGCGAAAAAGTCAGTGATCGTTACGGAGCTGAACAATGAGTCGATATTTACTGGCTTTCGCAATGCTGTCGGCCGCGCCGCTCCTGGCTCAACCGACCACCCAGCCGGCCGCGGAAAAAGAAGCGGCGCCCGTCGACAACAACGCCGGTGCGCGCGACGAATTCATCGACGACTTTGATCTGCTCGAACTGGAGATTCCAGAGGTCATCACCGCGTCCCGTCACAAGGAATCGCTCTCAGGAATTCCGCAGGCCATCAGCGTCGTGACAAAGGAGGACATCCGGCGATCCGGCGCGCGATCCGTGCCTGAAGCATTGCGACTGGTCCCCGGCGTCGATGTGGCGGACCTCTCTTTCGGAAACGCCGCAGTCTCGCCGCGCGGCTTCCACGGCTTCATCAGCAACTACACCCTCGTTCTCGTCGACGGCCGGCAACTCTACGACTCGCTCTTTGGCGGAACCGTCTGGGGCAGTTGGCCGTTCCAGATGGAGGACATTGAGCGCATCGAGGTTGTTCGCGGTCCTGGCGGCGTGACGTGGGGCGCGAATGCGGTCAACGGCGTCATCAACATCATCACCAAGGACCCGGCCGACCAGAAGGGCCTGACCGTCACCGCCGGAGGCGGATCGCGCGGCACCTTCAAGAAGTATCTCGGATACGCCGCTGTTGAAGACAAACTGCGGATTCGCGTATCGGGAGAGTACGAGGCCAGTGACGGTTACGTTCCCGGCGGATCCCTGCTGCGCAAGCTGGACGATGAGTACAAGAGCGGCCGTGCCAACGTGCGGGCGATCTATGACTTTGACGAGAACGACACGCTGGAGATCTCCGCGGGCAGCTCGATCGTCGATGGGAGCTTCTCTCCAACGCCGCTCGCACTCGATGCGATTCAGAACTCCGGATCACAGGCCAACTACCTGATGGGCGTGTGGCGGCACAAGGTCACCGAGGACAACTACTTTGACGTCACCGCCTACGTCAACGACTTCCACGGAAGGCCGGGCCTCAAGGCGGCGGACTATCGATATCAGCAGATCGCCTTCCAGGCGGGATACACCTTCAAGCCGTCGGAGCAGCATACATTGAGCCTCGGCATCGACAGCCGTTCGGATCTGATGAATGCGTCCAACTCCGACCCGCAGTTGCTTACCGAGAGCTTCGTCAGCACCGGCACCGTCGGACTCTACATCCAGGATGAATGGCGGTTCGCCGACAAGTGGACCCTGAATCTCGGCGGCCGCATCGACTACGAGTATTACGGCGGATTTCAACCCAGCGCCCGCGCCGCGCTGTCCTATGACGTGACGGATGACTCCATGATCTGGGCCGCGGTCTCCCGGTCGTTTCATACACCAAACGCCGCGGCGCGATTCATCGACATGCCGCTCCTCGGCGGCCTGGCCGTCACCACCGCAGACCGGAATCTGGACTCCGAAACGCTCAACTCGTACGAACTGGGCTATCGACACCGGTTTCTGAATAACCACCTTCACACCAACGCCAATGTCTACTGGAACGAATATGACGACGTGACGACGATCAGCCCGAGGCTCGGTCCGCCGGGACTGATCGCGTACGACCTCGATAATCGCGCCGAGGCATCGACCTACGGCGTTGAGCTCGATGCCAAGTACGCCGTGAACTCGCGCCTCACCCTTCAGGCCAACTACACCTATCAGGAGATGGACTGGCGCTCCGCCGTCAAGCTCCAGGACAAGGACGTGATCTCCTCGCCGAAACACAAGGCCATGGTGGGCGCGGTCTATTCGCTGACCGACGATATTCGCATCGCCTCCAATCTCTGGTTCGTCGATGCCACGAAATCGCCGAACCCGTCATTTCCCTTCGTCGCCCGCCGCAACGACCCCTATCTCCGCCTCGACATCCGCGGGGAGTACGACTTCTGGAAGAAGCGGGCGACATTCGCCGTCGGCGTCCGAAATCTTCTCGATCCCGGCCACTATGAGGGCAGCAGCCTCTACCTGAACGACGCCCAGGTGCCTCGAATGGTCTATGCCGAGGTGCGGATCAGGCTCGATTGACGCACCGGCCGGGGCCACGGGCCCGAATTCCTGTTCGTTCACGCTGCGCCGGTGTGGATTCGAACCGACCCACGCCGCCGATGCAGTCCCGACTTCACAACGTCCCCCGGTTTTGCTACAAACTGGAACTTGCGGCGGCCGGACAGCCGAAGTCGAGCCGCGACCAGCCATTCACAACCGGGGAAGTCAGACATGCGAACAAATACCCTCAAAGCCCTGCAAGCCGGGGGACTGTTCCTGCTCGTTGTGCCGCTTGCGATAAACGCCGACGACCCGAGGGGGCGGCGTCGTGCCATGACCTCGCAGCCCACAACGAGGAATAGCTCGTCCGCACCGGCCGCCGGTGAGAAGGCACCTCACATCAAGCTTAAGTCGCTCGATGGCAAACAGCAGGTCAAACTCTTCGAAAAGAGTGGAAAACGTCCGGTCATCCTCTTCTTCGGCAGCTATACCTGACCGCCCTTCCTTCGCCAGTCTGGCGAAATGGAGAGGATGTATAAGGATTTTAAGGACATCGCGGATTTCTATATCGTATATCTCCGGGAGGCCCACGCCGCCGACAGCATGAGAGCCGTCGGTTACGCGAAGGACAAGAAGATTCTCCAGCCCAGGGACTACGCCGAACGGTGTGAAGTCGCCGAGCGACTCGTCAAGGAGAAGAAGCTGACCATTCCGTTTCTGATCGACGACATGTCCAACACGGCGGCGCAGGCGTATCAGGCCCTGCCCGATCGGGCCTTTCTCGTGCGCATGGACGGCACCGTCGGCGTCGCCGGCGAGAAGGGACCCCGCGGCTTCGCGCCGGCGCTCAGGGAAATCAAGGAGTGGCTCGAAGAATACAAGAAGCTCGGCAAAGAACCCGAAATCAAGACGCCGAGGGAACGCAAACCGACCTCGCAGCCCAGCCGCCGCAAACGGCGCGGCGTCAAACCATGAAGCGAAGCAGGAAAGAACCAAAATCGTCAGCCGAACCCTTCCGAATCGCCGTCATGATCTCGGGCGGCGGCACCGTATTGCAGAACCTGATCGACCACATCGCCGA
>CALLKH010000061.1 GCA_938008425.1 uncultured Planctomycetaceae bacterium
TCAGCAATCTTCAGTCGGACGCGTTGACGTCGCCGTTCGGTGGATTCCTGTCGAACCTTCCGGGACGAGCCGGTCTGATTCAAATCGGCGGCGCGCAGAACACGTTCGGTGTCGCGGTTCCGGCAATCTACGGGCTTGGCGGATCCGCCAATGTCGAGATTGGTATTGGAGCCGAGCCGGTCACCTTGGCCTCGGGTACCTTTGAGGCGCCGGATGTCGAGGGCACGTTTCAAGTCTCGCTCGCGGCGCCGCTCGCGAACGTCCTGCTTCAGATGCCGCCGACGAGCGGCCCGTCAATCGTGAGAAGTGCCTCAGTCTCCATTGCCAATGCCGTCCTGGATTTCCAGGTCTCGACTTCAGCGCCAATCCTCGGCGACATCGATCAGAACCAGGTACTTGACTTTGCAGACATCGAGGCGTTTGTCGCCGTACTGGTCGGAGAGGATGAGAATGCCGAGCGCCGCGAACTGTCGGATATCAACGGCGACGGCGTATTGAACGGTCAGGACATACGGCCGTTCGTGCAGCTGTTTGTCGGTCAATAGTCTTCTTACTCAGCGGGGACATTCTCATTCCGACAGTGGCGGGAGAGTGCTGAGCCGGTGCAGGATCGTCCGCATCGGCGAGGTTACGCTCCTGGCGGGAAGGGGTATCGCGCGATCGACGTGCGAAGGCCCAAGGTCCAGGTGATGCGAATTCGCCTGTAGCACTGCGGATCGGAGATTCCGGTCGGGACGGACCTCTTGGATCCAGAAGTTGTGAAATGAATCTTCGTCAGGGATGCGCTTTCTTCACGGCGATGCCAGGAACACTCAATTTGATTGGCGCAACCTTCGCTTCAACCTTTCATCCTTCGAAACCAGGATTTCCGGGGGGCAGGACACCTGGCCGGCGGCTCCCTGTTCTTTGAAAAAGGGATCGCTTGATCAGGCATTATCGGTACAAACTCGAAAGCCAGGACAAAGTGTCAATCGGGTCGGGCGGTATAATGGTTGAATGTCGCGCCTCGGCGTAGGACGGGCAAAGGCCATCGGCGAAATCTCGAAGCAGCACACGGGCGTCTTGCAGGGTCCCCCGTTGCCATCGCTGGTGACCGAATACGACCGTTCAAATCAGACAACCCGACGAACAGGGCGCGAGCAAAGGAGAACCCCATGCCCCGCTTCGACACCTCACATTTGTTCGTGAGACCCTTTTCATCCCTGCGGCGCCCGTTCCGTTCGGCGGCCATCGCAGTCCTCGTGTTGTCGGGGGCATCAGGCGTTCGAGCGCAGACCGCCGACATTTTCCCCAGTCAGACCATCGACCTGACCGACGTCGTTTGCGGCAGTACGGTCAGATACACGCTGTCTGTCACAAACGACGGTCCGGATAGTGCGACAGGCGTCACCATGACGAACGATCTGCCGGATTGTGTCGCCTTCGCCGGTTTTGTCAGCATCACTCAGGGCAGCGCAACTCAAATCGCCGGCGTCATCAACACGAATTTCGGCACGATTAACGCGGGAGCCACCGCCAGTCTGGTCTTCGATGTGACCGTTCCAGACGGCTGCACGCCGTCGTATGAAAACGTCATCAGCGCCGCCACCACCACGAACGACCCCAATCCGGACAACAACATTTCCACGCTTGAAACGCTGGTCGGGTGCGGCGATCTGACGGTGGAAAAGCTGGGCCCCGCGGACGGCGTCTGCGGCGACACGGTTAATTATCTGCTGATCATCCGACAGGCCGCGCCGGGAGCCGCCGGCGATGTCGTGGTGATCGACGACCTGCCGGACTGTCTCACCGGGGTCTCGTGCCTCTCAAGCCAGGGAACCTGCACCGTCGGCGCGGGGAATGTCATTACGGCCGAGTTGGGAACCCTCAACGCCGATGCGTCGGCAACCGTGGCCATCAGCGGAACGCTCGGTGCCGCGTGCGCGCCGTCGATCGACAATTCCGCAGAGGTCAGCACGCCGGCCCCGGAGCCGGACCCCACCAACAACACGTCCGCGACCATCACCACCAACGTGATTTGCGAGATCGGCGCCTGCTGCCGGCCGGATGCGCCCTGCGACCAGCAATCTCAGACGAACTGCGAAGCGGTCGGCGGGACCTTTCAGGGCGTGCTGACGGACTGCGCGGATTTCGACGGCGACAACGATGGAATCTGCGACGCATTCGACAACTGTCCCAACGATCCCAACGCGAACCAGGCGGATGCCGACGCCGACGGTCTCGGCGATGTGTGTGACGGCTGCCCGAACGACCCGGACAAAGCCGCGCCCGGCCTTTGCGGCTGCGGAGTCGCCGACGATGACTCCGACGCCGACGGCCTCGCCGACTGCTTCGACCTGTGCCCGAACGATCCGGCCAAGATCGATCCCGGCCTGTGCGGCTGCGGCGTGGCCGACGCGGACAGCGACAACGACCGAATCCTCGACTGTTTCGACAACTGCCCCGACGACGCCAACCCCGACCAGGCGGACGCCGACGGCGACAACATCGGCGACGCCTGCGACGAGGCGGCGGGACAGCCCAATCCGTGCGGCGATTGCGGCGCGGGGATGCTGCCGGCCTCGATGCTGATGTTGCCGTTCATGCTTCGCGGACGGCGTCGTCGCTAGATCGATACCGGGGACGGTCACGAATGCCATCGAGTCAGCACTTCGACTCTCGCGATTTCAGCAGCCGTAGGGTGGGACGGCCGTATCGTCCCACCGATCGCGAAGGCAGCGATGAGTGGGTGCAGGAACTCTGGCACCTTGAACAGTCACTCCGCGAAATGGTGGGACGGTGAGGCTGTCCCAACCTATCTCTGCTCATGACAGTACTTTGCGAGCGGGTGTCAGAATCGGGTACAATTTGTCGATTGCGAATCTTGGCCGCGAGAGTGAGCCCCAGCCTCGCATGGGGACGAGCCTATGACCGAACCGGAGCTTGAATATTTCCGGAAACTCCTGGAAGAGCTCAAGGCCGAGTATCTCGAGACGCTCGGCGCATCATTGAATTCGGCCAAGGGTGAAGAACTCGACCAGCAGCGCATCGGCCGGCTCTCGCGCATGGATGCCATTCAGTCCCAGGCCATCATGCAGGGTGCCAACCGGCGAATGGCAGCGGAACTGCAACAGATCAACCTCGCTCTTGAACGCATTCAGAAGGGCGCCTACGGGACCTGCATGGTCTGCGGTCGACTGATTCCGAGGGGGCGGCTCGAAGCGCTGCCGTCGGCGACGTCCTGCATGGGCTGCGCCGGTTGAAACAGGTAGGCTGTGCCCGCCGTTCACCGGTCTTGGTCCGTTCGCGGCGCGCATTCGGAGCTTCCGAGCCGAGTGTGACTGCGAAGGCTCAAAGTCTAGAGCAACGAGGGGCGAGGCCGTGAAGTCGGAGGTCACGTCCAGGCGATCAGTGACAGGCCCAGGCAAATGCGAATTCATCCCTGTGCACCGGGCATTGCGTGATGTGGGCGCAGCCGGCGTCGCCGAACATGAAGTCGAGATTGCAGACCGAATCGAGCTGAAAGAACAGTTGCATCTCCTGGTCGCATTTCGGGCACGACGGATAGTCTCGCGACTGAACCCAGTGCGGCCAGCCCCCAAGCTTGTCGCCATGTGCGGCCATTGAGATGGCCTCGGCCAATTCGAGGTCGTCCTCATCGACGTCGTCCATCGAGAGGCCCTTGAAGTGAACGTCGTATTGTTGACACACGAGTTCAATCTGCCTGAGATCGAAGTCATACCGCAGGTCGACGCCAAGGGGTGCATGATCTTGAGGGTGCGGGTAGTCGTTGAACGCCTCCCAGCCTGAAATCATGCGGCACGGCATCCGGAGTTCCAATGCGATTGGCGCAGGTGAGAGCCGATCGTCGGGGCAGATGCGGATTTGTGATGCCTTGTTGAATGCCGTGCCGGCATCCCAGTTTTCATTGCAGTGCAGGCAGTGGAACAATTGGAGAATGCCGACTTCGAAGCCGAGGTTCTCAGTCGGCAGGTCGCGCGAATCGAGTTGCAGAAACAGGGTCGGCGTCCCTCCGCAGAGTTCACAGGCCGGAAGCGGCGCGGCTGGCCCGATGAGCGGCGCACCGCCGAAATGAGATTGCCCGGCGCCGCGCGCCTTTCGAGTTGTCACGGGCCGCCATGCAGTTCGTTCATGCGTAAGCTTCCAGGGTCGAAGCGCGCTAAGCACAGGTTCATGCACGCTTGGTTCTGGAGGCGCAATTTGCAGGGGCTTCCTTCGGAATGGCCACATGCTTCTTCTCACCGATTGAGGGGTCGGTCGGGACTACCTCGCAACTCGTCGCGCACCTTCATCAAGATCTTTCCCAGCCGGTTTTCGCCCTCGCCATCATAAACGCCCCAGACCCGGTCGCCCCAGGTGTTGCCCTCTTCGAGATGCGCATCGCCGGTGGCCAGCAGCCGGTCGCCCAGCTCCGCATTCCGCGTGAACTTGTCGCGAACGCACGCTTCCATCACCTCGAACTTGACCTGCTCCCAGTCCGTTCGCAGCGGCAGCGCACGGCCGGCCGACTTGGCCTCGGAGGCCATCTGAAGCCCGGCGATGCGGCGGCGCTCGCTGATGTCGAGCGCTTTGGCGGCCTGGTAGGCGTGTTCGACGCTGGGGTAGGCGATGCCCTCGAAGATCACATCGGCCAACCAGAAGTTGGAGAGGAAACGATACTCGCCCTGGAAGGAATCGATCTTTTTTGTCGGATCGGCGTTGGGCTTTTCGCGACCTTGCTGCCGGTTCTCCTGCTTCTCGCTTAGGGGATGGACTGGTGCACCCATGCAGACCAGCGGCCGGCAGCCGGTTACCGCCACGCCGAACATCGCCGCCACTGCCGCCGTGATGCGCCGGGCCTTTCGTCGCAGCTTCGCCGCCAGCCCGCGCGGGCAGTCGGCCGTGATCACGGTGCCATCCTTCCGGCGGTAGAGCCGGACGCAGAGCCGGCCCTCCTTCTCGGCGATGAGCCGCCGGGCGGTCTCGCGCGTCATCTCGGAGAGGTTGTAAACGTTCAACCGGCACTCGCCGCAGTGGCGCACCTGCGCGTCGCCGGCCATCGATGACCACGACACCGTACAGGGCGATGCGATGCGAATGTCGTCGAGGATGTCGAGGGGGATGCTCATAGCCACACCGAAGCCGGAAGATCGTAGGGTGGGACGGCCGTATCGTCCCACCGATCGCGAAGGCAGCGATGAGTGGGTGCAGGAACTCTGGCACCTTGAACAGTCACTCCGCGAAATGGTGGGACGGTGAGGCTGTCCCACCCTACCTCGGGCGACCCGCTCGACGAATTCGCCCGGGAGCGAAGCCCTCACCCCATCTTCATCGCCGCCTCATACCGCTCGGCCGCGTTCTTCCAGTTCACGACGTTCCACCACGCGGTGACGTAGTCCGCCCGCTTGTTCTGGTACTTGAGGTAGTACGCGTGCTCCCACACGTCGCACATCAGCAGTGGCACGAGGCCGATCGTGGCGAGGTCCTGCTGGTTCATCATCGTCATGACGACGAGCCGCTTGAGTGCCGGGTGATAGCCGAGCACGCCCCAGCCGTTGCCCTCGACGGAGTTGGTCGCGGCGCTGAAGTGCTGGCGGAATTTATCAACCGCGCCGAAGTCGCGCTTGATGTGCGCCGCGAGGGCCCCCTCGGGTTCGCCGCCGCCGCCCTTGCCCGCGGGCGCCATGTTGTTCCAGAAGACGATGTGGTTGAAGTAGCCGCCGGCGTGAAAGGCGAGCAGCCGCGAGAGCTGCTGAATGTTGGAGAAGTCGCCGGTGCTGCGAATCTCGGCCAGCTTGGCGAGCGCGGCGTTGAGGCCCTTGGTGTAGCCGGCATGGTGCAGATCGTGGTGGATGCGCATCGTCTGTTCGTCGATGTGCGGCTCAAGGGCCTTGTAGTCGTACGGCAATGGCGGCAGCGTGTACTCGGCCGGCGGCGGCTCGCCGTTGGTGCCCGCGGGTTCGCCGGCCAGGGCGATGGCGGGGCCGAGCGTGTCGGGCAGAAGCGAGAGGCCGGCCATGGCGGTGATGCCGCCGAGTGCCGTCATTTCACCGAGGAATTCACGTCGCGTGCTCATGGGGTGCCTCCTTTGAGTTGTCGGGTTCGTGTGCCGCCGGCGGTTGAATGAGAGGCCGCGAAACAGCCCCACCGCGGCAGCATGGGTTATGATCGGATGATAGCGCGATGATTGCAAGCGGGTGCGGGTGGGGCGGTGGCCAATGCAAAATGCAAAATGCAAAATGAAAAAAGGGGCCGGTGACCGTGCCCCCGCATTTTTCACTTTTCATTTTTCATTTTGAATTCCCCTCGGCCCCTTCCCCCTCATTTCCCTCCCTCTCGCATCCACTCCTTAATATGCCCCGCCAGCTGGTCCGGCTTCCGGTCGGCCAGGATTTTCGCGGCGAGGGCGGGTTTGATTTTGAGGTTGGTCATGGCCGTCTCGACGCGCTTCCAGAGCTGGTCGCGTTTCTTGTCGGTTTCGGCCAGGTAGAGTTCGGTGACGAGTTCGGAGAGCTTGGTGAGCATGATCGAGTCGCGGTTGTCGTAGTAGCGATCGATGATCTTCTTCTGGTGGGGGGTGAAGTCGGGCATGGCGATTCTCAGGGTTCCTCTTTGATGGCCGCGCGGGGCGCGGGGTTGTGTTGATCAATTGAACGTGGTCGTTTCTGTCGCGGTTGTTCGATTCTTGGTTCGGTCCAATTGAGTCTTGCTGGTTTCTGTCCCTTCGCGTTCTTTCGCCCCGATGGAGCTGGGTTTCGCGCCTGATCGGGACCCACGGCGATGCCGTGGGCTACATTCTGTCGCCGCGGCCGCGGCTGGGTCAAGGGTGCGGGGTTTTGTTGATGGGTCGTCAGTTCCACTTCCTTGCTCCGCGATGGATGGGGCGCCCGGGCGAGAGATTCGTTCGTCCTCCGGACGAGGCGAAATTGTGGGACGACCTATCCGGTGGCTGAAGCCACCGGCTACGATCGTTGGCCCTCCGGGCCGGGTTTGAATGGTGTCGGTCCGGCGACACCATCCGGACCCATGTGCCGCCTTAGGTCCGGTTCTGCGCCGGCGGGCGGCGGCGGGATTGCTGCGGCGCCGGGGCGCCTTCGAGACGGGCGAAGATCATCCGGCCGGCCGACGTTTGCAGCACGCTGGTCACGTCAATCGGCACCGTCTCACCGATCTTCTCTCGGCCGCCTTCGACGACGATCATCGTGCCGTCATCCAGATAGCCGACGCCCTGGCCCGCCTCTTCGCCGGGCTTGATGATTTTCACCGTCATCGACTCGCCCGGCAGCGCGATCGGCTTCATCGCATTCGCCAAATCGTTGATGTTGATGATGTCAATGTTCCGCAGCTTGCCGATCTTGTTCAGGTTGTAGTCGTTCGTCGCCACACGGCCGTTGAGCTGCTGGGCGAGGGCAAGCAGCTTGAGATCGACGCTTTCGCCCGCCTCGGCCTTCGAGAGCGTCGGCTCCATGATCTCAATATCGATGTGCGGCTTGGTCTGGAGCTTGTTGAGCACATCCAGCCCGCGACGGCCGCGCACGCGCTTGAGCTTGTCGTTCGAATCCGCGACGGCCTGCAACTCATGCAGCACAAATCGCGGCACGATGAGCCGCGAATCGACGATGCCGGTGTCGCAGATTTCGGCGATGCGGCCGTCGATGATGACCGAGGTGTCGAGGATGATGGGCCGGGTGCTCTTGAGCTGTCGTGCGAATTCGACGTAGGGGATGACGAAGCGGATGTCGTCCTTGGTCTGGAGGACGAAGCTGACGCAATAGTAGCAGGTGATGATTCCGACCATGACCTTGGTGATCGCCACCCACGGGTGATCGACGTCTTTCACCGGATGAAAATCGATCGGCAGAAACGCGAACACCAGCAGGTTCACGACGATCGACAGGCCGTACGAGACGAGAAGGCCGACGACGAGCCCGAAGAACAGCCCCGAAAGGGCCTGAAGGCTCTTGCGCGGGATCAGGATTTCAACCAGAACGACGGAGATCGCGAGGATAAACGCCCCGGCGATGAGAACCCATCGCAGGTCGGGAAGAAGGCTGCCCTTTTCGGCGAAGCTCATGCCGACGGCCATGAGGGCCAGAACCAGAAAGAGACGAAGGAAATGTTGAAGCATGATGCCGAACTCCTTGAGTGCTCCGATCGGAGGAATAATGATGCCCGGGCGGGACGTCCCCGAATGACGAGTTGCGGTGGGCCGCCGCGAAAGATTGCGAAGTGAAACCGAACCGGATTGCGCCCAAATGGGGATCAGCCGCCATATACTATTATCTCTGACGAAGTATACCAACGGAATCACCCGCCGACACGGGGTAGGGAGATCGAACGTTGCCAGTTCCCCATCCGCTTGAGGTGCGAATCCGTGCGTCGACCGGCCGTCGATTCCGATGGGTGCGTCGCCTTACCTGTCTATCGGCTGTTTTGCTGGGTTTGAGTCTGCCGGTTCCGGCGGCGGAGCCGGGTTCTTCGGAGGATGGCCGGGACGGCGCCCGGGCGACGACGCCGGCGGAGCGCCTTCGCGAGACGGTCAGGGGGCATCTGGCGGCCGGTCGGATCGATGCGGCGCTGGAAGCGGCCCAGCGGGCGATTGCGGCTTATCCCAACGATGACGAGGTTCGCGACGAGTTCGTGTCGCTTCACCTGTCACTGGCGCGGCCGGCGCTCACCGATGAGGACTTTGAACTGGCCGAACGGGCGCTGTCGGCGGTTCGGCAGGTGGATGCCGAGGAGCCGCGGGCTCGAAAGCTGCTGTACCAGATCCGCGCCGCCCGGCAGAGCGTGCCGCGAAGGCTCTCCGAGGCGCGTGAGTGGATCGAGCTCGAGTGGTTTGAACCGGCGTTCGTGGCGTTCCGGCAGGCGTCGGCGCTGGTGCCGAAGCGAGCCGCTGAGTGGCGGGGCGACTATCTCGCCGCGGCGATCGGCGCGGGCGATGACAACTACATCACCAAGAATTTCCACGACGCGTTCTATTACTACGACGCGGCGATGAAGCTGGGCGAACAGGCGGAGCGGGTGGCGCCGTCACGGCTGTTGATGCGATGGGCGCAATGCCTGACCCATGCGTTGGCCCGCGACGTCAACCGAACCGCCTATCCGCCGGACTTCTGGCGGCTGGTGCTCAGCCGTGCGGAGGGCATCAAGGAACGCGGGCGATCAACCCCCGATGACCAGGGTGCCGCGTCGCTGCGCTGGCTTCTGCGCGGTCTGGCGTATGAGAACATGGGCGATCCGCGCCGGGCGGCGGGGGAGTACGGGCGATACCTCGGTGTCACAGGCTTTGCGCCGGAAGATGTAAGGACGCTGCGCGAGCGGGCGATCAAGAAGCTGCGCGGCCTGTACGATGTCGAGCTGTGCGACCGGCGAACGGGGCCGTGGGCTCGTGTCTCGCAGGGCGAGTGGCAGACGCTGGATGCCGGCGGATTCAAGATCCTCCATCGCAACGACCTGGTGGCGGCGCGGGTCGCCGCGGCCGCCGAGTTTCACTTCGCGCGAATCGCCGATCTGCTCGCGCTGGACATTGAAGAAATCCCGTGGGCGATGGCCTGCGAGATTCGGATTCATGCCGGCGATCGCGAGTTCAGGAAGGCCACGGGGCAGGGGGCGGGTGTGCGGGGCATCAGCGTGATCAACGCCCGCGGCGGGCAGCTGGTGTCACACGAAATTCACCTGATTCAGACCGATCCGCTGCTCTTGTCGGCGTCGTTGTCGCATGAGATTGCGCACCTGATCGTCGGCGCGGTGACGCAATATCGCGACATGCCGGGTGTCATTAGCGAGGGGCTGGCGCTTCAGGTCGAGCCGAAGTGCCGCCGCCGCCAGTTCGCGCGTCTGTTCGATGACCTGCGACGCCCGCCGGACCTCGCGGTTCTGCTGAAGGAGTCGAGAACCCATCCGCCCGAGGCGGAGTTCTATTCGGCGGCGTTTCGACTGACCGAATTGCTGCGCGGCCATCGTGGACTTCGGGCCCTGCTCGATACGGCGACGGGTGAGTCGATCGCCATCGAAGATCTCTCCCGACAGTACGGCTTTCCGGGGCGTCGGGCGCTGGAGGAGCGGTATCTGGGGCGACGGAGCAAGTCGCCGGAAGGGGGCGGGTGACTCGTTTAGACGGGTGTAAGGCCTGTCTTGCCAACGAATTAGGCGCGAAGTACTTCGGTGCGAAATCGACTCGCTTCGCCGACCGTCGGTCTGGCGGGAAGTCGCGGCGATCATTATGATTCACTCCTGCGAACCTCCGTTGGGGGCCGTCGCGTGATAGGGTTCATTGAGGAGAATTTCTGATGTTTGGACTTCCTGGTCTTGGCGGTCTCGGTGGAATCGGTG
>CALLKH010000062.1 GCA_938008425.1 uncultured Planctomycetaceae bacterium
GGCGCCCGGGTAAATGGACGCGACGTGGCGGTCCGGCCACTGGGAATCAGGTTCTTATGAAGATACTCGTCATCGGCGGTGGGGGGCGGGAACATGCGTTGTGCTGGAAGCTCTCCCAGTCGCCGCGAAAGCCGCAATTGTTCTGCGCTCCCGGCAACGCCGGCACGCGTGCGGTCGCGAAGAACGTGGACATCAGCGCCGAGGATCTTCCCGCGCTTCTTGCCTTCGCCAAGGGTGAAAAAATCGATCTGACGGTGGTCGGCCCCGAGGCGCCGCTTTGCGCCGGGATCGTCGATCTCTTTCAGGGCGCGGGCCTGCGAATCTTTGGACCGACCAAGGCGGCCGCCCGGATCGAGGGCGACAAGTCCTACGCCAAGCGGCTCATGCGTGAGGCCGGCGTACCGACGGCCGACGCCTGCATCTTCGAGCCGACGGCCCAGGAACTCGTGCTTGCCCGACAGACGCGCAAGGGACCTTGGGACGAGCCCCACCCGAAGATCGAGACGGGGTACGACATGGCCTATCGCTATGTCGCCTCGCGCGACGAGGGGGTGGTCGTGAAAGCCTGCGGGCTCGCGGCCGGCAAGGGCGTGTTCGTACACGACGACCCGGCTGACGCACTCCTGACACTCGAACGGCTGATGGTCAAGAAGGAACTCGGCGAGGCCGGCATGCGCGTCGTCGTCGAGGAGATTCTCCAGGGGCCAGAGGTGAGCATTCTCGCCCTCGTCGATGGCCGCAACATTTACATCCTGGAGTCGGCGGCCGATCACAAGCGGCTCGGCGAAGATGACACCGGTCCGAATACCGGCGGCATGGGGGCCTTCAGCCCGTCGGGCCTTCTGACCGAGGCCGATCTGGAGATCATTCAGCGCGACGTCTTCGTGCCGACGATCGACGCGCTTCGCCGCGAGGATTTCGACTACAAGGGCGTCCTCTATGCCGGCATCATCATGACCGCCGGCGGGCCGAAGGTGCTGGAGTTCAATTGCCGGTTCGGCGACCCCGAGACACAGCCGCTCATGATGCGGCTGGAGACCGATCTGATCGACATCATCGAGGCGACGATCGACGGCCGGCTCGACGAGATGACAATCAAATGGAAGAACCAGGCGTCGCTTTGCGTCGTCATGGCGTCGGGCGGTTATCCCGGTCCGTATCAGAAGGGCATCGAGATCTCGGGTCTTGAGGCCGCCGCGGCGGTCGAAGCCACGCAGGTTTTTCACGCCGGCACCGATGTCGGCGAAGGTGGCACGGTGGTGACATCCGGAGGCCGGGTGCTTGGCGTCACATCGATCGGTGAGGACCTGCACGTCGCGCGATCGCGGGCGTATGAGGCGGTCCGTGCGATCCGGTTCGACGGGGCGGTCTTCCGGGGCGACATCGGGATGCGCGTCTCGGGGCGGTAAGCCCTGGGGCGAAGAATTCCGGGGCGGCAAGCGGGGCGGCCGGAATTGCCGATAAGTCTGACAGGCGATCCCGCGTGGATCGACACACTGGATTCGGACTCGATCAGGTGCTGGGATGGAATTCGCAGGGAAGCGCGTCACGGTGATGGGGCTCGGCCGTTTCGGCGGCGGCATCGGCGTCACCCGCTGGCTGGCGAACCAGGGCGCCCGCGTCGTCGTCACCGATCAGGCGGCTCGCGACGATCTACTCGAAAGCCTCGACAAACTCTCCGATCTGGACATCGACTACAAACTCGGCGGCCATGATGGCGTCGATCTTAACGGCTGCGACCTGCTCGTGATCAGCCCGGCGGTTGATAAGACCAAGTCCGAGTTTGTCCGTGCGGCGGTCGCGAAGGGCATTCGCTGTTCGAGCGAAATGAACCTGTTTCTGGAGCGATGTCGCGGCCGACCGGTCGGCGTGACCGGGTCGGTGGGCAAGAGCACGACCACGGCGATGATCGGGCAGATTCTCAGCGCGGCGAGTCGATCGGCCGGTTGGACGCACGGCCGGGTCTGGCTCGGCGGGAACATCGGCAAGTCGCTGCTGGATGATTTGAACACCATCGCGGCCGAGGATGTTGTCGTCCTGGAACTGTCGAGTTTCCAGTTGGAGGACGCGGCATCGCTGGCGAAGAGCCCGCACATCGCGCTCGTGACGAATCTTCGCGAGAACCATCTCGATCGACATGGCACGATGCAGTCCTACGCTTCGGCGAAGGCGAACATTCACCGGTTTCAGACGCCAGACGACTGGCTGATCCTTCCGGAACGCGGCGCGGAGGCACTGCCCGATGTGCCTGCTGCCGGACGGCGGATGGTTCGATTCAGCGCCGACGAGGCGACGCGCGGGGCGCGGTTGACGTCGATGGACGCGAATGGTCGCGCCGCGTCGCCCGAGATCGTTCCGATGCGTCTTTCCATTCCCGGCCTGCACAACATTCAAAACGCCGCCGGCGCGATCGCAGTGGCGCGCATTCTCGGTGTGAGTGACGCCGTCTCGGCGGCGGCATTAAGCGAATTCACGGGGCTTGTGCATCGACTGGAGTTCGTGCGCGAGTTCGGCGGCGTGCGCTACTACAACGATTCAAAGGCGACCTCGCCCGAGGCCGCCATGACCTCGATCAAGGCGTTCGACGTTCCGGTCGTCGTCCTCGCCGGTGGGTCCGACAAGGGCGGGTCGTTCGAGTCCTTCGGCCGGTTCCTCGCCGAGCACGCCAAGGCCGTCATCTGCATGGGTGAGACGCGCGAGCGAATCTCGGCGTCGATTCGGCTCGGCGCCGGCGGTTGCGGAAAGGGTCCTGTTGTATTGCCGGCCGATCAGTTCGAAAGTGCGATCAGCTCCGCCCGGGAACTGGCCAAGCCGGGAGAGGTCGTGTTGCTGAGCCCGGGCTGCGCGAGCTACGACTGGTTCAAGAACTACGAGCAGCGGGGTGATCAATTCCGCCGGGTCGTGATGGGCTGGCGGGATTGATGCGAAGTTCTCGGTCTGCCGACCGGTGGACGGCCTCCCCGAATGATTTCCGAC